>SLKR01000025.1 GCA_007134525.1 Bacteroidales bacterium
CCGGAAAGTCGGCGTCGGCGGCAAACCCGGCTGTGGGCAGCTCTGCCACCCGGGCATAATGCTGCATGCAAGCCATGCCGCTTTCCTCATCGAGTCCCACGATCAGGCGCAGACGGGCCTTAGGCTTAAAACCGCTGTCGGCCAAAGCCTTCATGGCAAATAAGCTGGCGATGGCCGGTCCCTTGTCATCGATCGTGCCGCGGCCGCTGATCGCCTGATTTGTGACTTTAGGCTGAAACGGGTCATGCTGCCAGCCCTCGCCGCCGGGCACGACATCAAGATGGCACAGGACTGCGATCAGACGCTCGCCTTCGCCCCATTCGACATAGCCGGCCTTATGATCCAGATTGCAGGTGCGAAAGCCCAGTTCGTCAGCCAGACTTAAAAAATGAATGAGTGCCGCCCGCGTCTTTTCACCGTAAGGCGCGTCAGGCTGGGCCGTATCCTTGACACTGGCGATGCGGCAAGAGTCGAGCAGGCCTTCGATCATCGCCTGACGGTAAGGCTGCATCGACGCCGCAAGTTGATCGAGCCGTCGCTGAAAATTCGGGTCAGTTTTCTTCATTTTTCTCACCGGTCATCGCATCGTCTTCGTCCGGATTCGTGAAATCCAGGATTTCTTCCTTGGGATGCATGAGAATGACAACACTAGAGAAATACTTGACAACCTTCTCATAGATAAATTTATTATCGCCGGTGATACTCTTTATGACGGGCTGAGGGAAATTAAATACAGCATGAATTAATATGTTCACTGCAAGATGGTCCTTATTCGCAAAATTTGCCTTCGGTATAAGTCTTACTGTTATTCTCTTCGGCATTATAAATGCAATAATTGTAAGGAACTCTGTCAGCAGCTCATTGAATGAGGAGTTTGAAAAAAGGGGCTATTTCATATGCAGGGCCCTTTCAGAGCAATCAGTTTCATATATACTTTCCAACGACCAGGCAGGCCTGAATACACTTATAAACGAAATTTTGGCCATTGACCGGACAATAAGCTATGCTTTTGTCCTCGACGGGAACGGAGAAATACTGGCTCATTCGTTCAGGGAAAATGTACCTCAGGGGCTCATTGATTTAAATATGCCGCCGGATGACGACAATCCTGGCATTGTCAGTATAACTGACAGCCAGAGGCCTGGTGTTTATCTGCGCGATTTTTCTATGGCTGCAATGAGTGCTGAGATGGGCATTGCCCGCGTCGGCATAATGGAGAATGAAATACGGGAGCAACTAAGCAGTACAATAGCCTCATTATGGCTTATGGTATCCTTTTTCCTCCTTTTCGGTCTACTTGCGGCCCTGTTCTTCTCCTATACGATATCAAGGCCTCTTAAACTGCTAAGCGAGCAATCAGCGCGTATCGGGATGGAAAATATTCAGGAAGGGCTCAGGGAAATCAGGGAGGCAGCTGGAAAACCCTATTACAGGATAAGGAGGCTATTCGGTATAAGTGATGAGATAGATGTACTTTTTGAAAGCTATACAAATATGCTGAAGCGCCTTGAACAGGCATATAAAGATATGAACCAGCTGCAGAAGTCACTGCTGCAGTCTGAGAAGATGGCTTCCATTGGTACACTTACCGCCGGTGTAGCCCATGAAATAAACAATCCGCTCGCCGGAATAGCTATAGGGCTGAAGCGGCTGGAGAAGGATCCTGGCAATACCCGGCAGATAAAGACCTATATTGCAATGATGCAGGAGGCCTTGTCAAGAATAGAGCAGGTGATCAAGGATCTGCTCGCATTCAGCCGGAAAGAGAGCTTTCAGGTAAAGCCCGCAAATGCTGCCGAACTTGTAAGGCAGTCACTGAAACTTGCACTCTACAGGGTCAAGAGTGAAAACATTGCCTGTGACCTGAAGGATGAAACTCATGGGCTAATGATTGAGGTATCTCCAAACAGAATGGAACAGGTTTTCCTTAACATTATTATAAACGCGATAGATTCGGTTACAGAGAAGATAAACAAGGATGATTCAGTAAAGGGTCGTGTTGAGATCAGGATAAAGGATATAGGAGATAGCGTTGCATTTGTATTCGAAGACAATGGAGTCGGGATTAAGAGGGAGTCGGTCAGCAAGGTCTTTGACCCTTTTTTTACAACCAAGGATGTGGGGAAGGGAACTGGCCTGGGGCTGAGTGTTTCATACCAGATAGTGAAGGATCACGGAGGTGATATCAGGCTCGAAAGTGAGGAAGGTCTGGGAAGTAAATTCATTGTTATATTGCCCAAAAACAGATAGATATGCATATACTGGTTGCAGATGATGAAAGGATCATAAGGGTCACGACCGCTGACGAGCTCAGGGATGCAGGTCACAAGGTCAGGGAGTTTTCCTCTGCTGAGGCTGTTCTGCAGTATATGAGAGAAAACAATGGAGATGTGGATGTTGTGCTTACCGATCTTAAAATGCCGGATATTGACGGTCTTGAGTTGAGCAGGAGGTTAAAGGAAAATCATCCGGATGTAAGTATCCTGCTTATGACAGCTTATGCTACTGTAGATACTGCAGTCGAGGCAATGAAGATAGGCGCCTACGATTATATTGCCAAGCCGTTCAGCATGGAAGAGCTGCTGCTCACCCTTGAGAGGATAGATGAGTTAAAGAGGGTAAAGGAGGAGAACCGGCAGCTCCGTACTAAGGTTGGTACTGCATATGATATGTCTTCATTTATAGGTAAAAGTGATGAGGTTAAAAGGATATTTGAACTTGTAAGGCTGATAGCCGACAAAAGCACCACGGTGCTTATAACTGGTGAAACAGGTACGGGAAAGGAGTTGCTTACAAACGTAATTCACTATAGCAGCAAACGAAGCAGTGCTCCTTTTATAAAGGTCAGCTGTGCGGTACTTTCGCGTGAGATTTTCGAGAGTGAGCTCTTCGGTCATGTAAAAGGTGCTTATACAGGTGCGGATAAAGCCAGGGCAGGCCGTTTTGAAATGGCTCACAAGGGCACGCTCTATCTTGACGATATTGACGACATACCGGCCGACCTGCAGGTCAAGCTGCTGCGTGCACTTGAAGAAGGGGAGATAGAAAGGGTAGGGGGCAGTGACACAATCAGTGTTGATGTCCGTGTTGTGGCTTCCACTAAAAAGGATCTCAGGCAGCTGGTGGAGGAAGGTAAATTTCGGGAGGACCTTTACTACCGCCTGAATGTTTTTCCCATAAGAATACCCCCTTTGCGTGAACGGCATAATGATATAGCTCTGCTTGCAGGTCATTTTGCTAAGAATTTCGCCGGGAAAGGCAAGGTTGAAATTGATAATGAGGTTGTTGAAATAATGAAACACTATAATTTCCCAGGAAATGTACGTGAGTTGAAGAATCTGATGGAGAGAATGGTGATACTGGCAGGCGAAGGAAAGAAGATAGAAAAGAATCATCTGCCTGTGGAAGTAAGGTTCCCTGGCAAACAGCATACGTGTTTCTATTTTGAGAACAAACCACTTGACCAGATAATAAGGGAGGTAGAGGAGAATGCTATCACGGATGCACTTATGCGTGCTGGCGGTAACAAGGCAAAAGCTGCAAAGATACTATCCGTTCCGGCCTCCACTCTGAAGACGAGGATAAATAAGCTCGGTCTGGATCAAAAAAAATAGCCGGAATTCCGACGTTTTCGACGAGATTTCGGCGGCTTACCTGCTTTACTGATCTGATTACCTAATCAAACACTTTGTGCCATTATGTTGTAAACAAGGCTGTTGGAAACAAAATAGTATTTAAGTACTTAAACTGGCAAGGGTTTTGCTCCAGTATTTGTGTAAATAATTGTAATTGTTGAACCCAAAATATATTTGAGCTATGTTGATTATAAAAATGATTGCACTTTTTGCAATAATGTTGCTGCCATATATTGGCAGTGCTCAGGACACCTACCGTATCAGGTCACACGAGATCACAATTGAAGGTACTTCAAATCTTATGTCCTGGACCGCCGAAGTGGAGGAAGCCAGCGGACGTTTCCAGATCACTCTGGAGGATAGCAAGATCGTTGCTGTTGAAACTGCGGATCTTACAATAGATGCGGAATCTATAGAGGGTTCCGAGGGAAGAAGGATGAACAGTAAGATCTATGAATCCCTGAATACCGACCAGCACCCCGATATTAATTTTGTTTTGCGTGACGTACTTTCACTTGCTGAAAATCCCGGAACTGCAAGGATTACTTCACGAGGGGTACTCACCGTGGCAGGGGTATCAAGGGTTATTGAGCTGTTTGCCATAGGCCGTGTATTGCCCGGAGGTGATATTGAGCTTAGCGGAGAACACAACCTGAAAATGACAGATTTCCGGATAAAGCCCCCAACCGCCATGTTCGGTGCACTCCGCACAGGGGATGAGGTTGACCTTCATTTCAGGATAGTTCTCGGAAAGGAATAAACTAATAACTCACATAAACCATAATATTTATTTATATATGAAACAGTTAAGATTAATTATTTTGATTAGCGGCATGATTTTAATAAATATGCCGGCATCTGGGCAGGACTACGGAATGTCATTCTACAGACCAGCTGATTTTGAAGGGTTAAACGTTTTTGAAACATTCAGGGACGATATGTCCGGTTTTGACGGATTAAAGGTCAGGGTCGGTGGCAACTTTACACAGCAATATCAGTCATTGAGCCACGAAAATGAGGCAGCTCCGAATGTGGTAAACGAAACTGACGTCAACCGGCTCTACCCGCTTGGTTCTGGCTTTAACCTGGCCAGTGCGAACCTTAACATTGATGTGCAGCTCGAGGATGGTATAAGAATGTCACTTGAATCCTACATGTCTTCGCGCAACCACCCGGAATTCTGGGTCAAGGGTGGATATATCCAGATAGACAAATTACCCTTTTTCGGCGACCCCCTTTGGTTTGAAAGGCATGTAAGTGTCAGGGTGGGGCATACCATGTTCAACTACGGCGATCAGCATTTCAGGCGCAGTGACAATGGCCGGACCTTTCACAACCCCTTTGTCGGCAACCTGATTATGGATGCCTTTACCACTGAGATCGGTGGCGAGCTCTATCTCATGCCGTCTGAGGGCAATTACTTCCTTATGCTTGGTATGACAGGCGGACTGATAAGCGGAGATGTAAGAGAATATGAGCATACCGACAAGAGTCCGTCTATGCTTGCCAAATTAGGTTATGACGAGCAGTTTTCGGATGACCTTCGTTTCAGGCTGAGCGCCAGCTTATACACAAACGCTGGCACGACCCGCAATACACTTTATGCAGGCGACAGGGCAGGCTCAAGATATTATATGGCAATGGAGCCTGAGTATTTTATTAATTTCCGCGCCGGAGGTGCAATAACCGCAAGCAATGAGGCAAACAGATTTACTTCAGGACGGTTCAGCCCTGATTTCACCCACAGCCTGACCTCCGTTATGATAAATCCCTTTGTTAAATTCAGGGGGCTTGAACTGTTTGGTACATATGAGATATCAAACGGAACACACAATGCCGAAATTGACGACAGGAGTGCAACTCAGCTTGCTGGTGAGCTCGTGTACCGCTTTCTCCCGGGTGAAAGGGCGTTCTTAGGTGCCCGGTATAATACTGTAAGTGCGGGCCTGCCAGGCGAAAACGGTGATGTGTCAATAGACAGGATTCAGCTGTCCGCAGGCTGGTATACGACCAAAAACCTGCTTGTCAAACTTGAATATGTGAACCAGAGCTATAATGATTTTGCCCAGGGTGACTATCGCCACGGCGGGAGTTTCAACGGTCTTGTAATAGAGGCTGCAGTCGCATTTTAAAACAGAGTGTTCAATGCGCTTTCTGACAACCATAATGATTATAATGTTTTCGCTATCTGTATACTCCGAAAAGGGTAGCGCGGGGCTGTATACTTATTATATTGGTCATGAAAGCACAGTTTCAATCCATGGCACAACTAATGTGAATACATTTGAATGTGTTTCGGAAAGAGACTTACCAAGGGGTTATATAATTGCAGAACACTATCCCGAAGAGCAATTGATGCTTTTCTCCGATGCCAGCCTGGAGCTTGAGGTGAGTTCATTTGATTGCAGCAACAGGATAATGAACAAAGACTTCAGGCAGGCACTCGGGGGAGATAGCTACCCATATATTGTGATAAGGCTGCTCGAAACCCGTCTGGATAAAAGGATGCAGGACGATGCTGGATTTATTATTGCAACAGTTGAGATAATGATAAAGCAAAAGACCGTTGAAAAGGAAGTTCCTGTAAAGTTATCAGCTCCCGGAAACCTTAGCTTTCATGCAGAAGGCAGTGTAAGCCTGAGTATGTCAGAATTCGGTATTGAAGCTCCTTCGCCGGCACTTGGGATTGTAAAGGTTGATGATGAACTAAAGGTAAGGTTCAGGCTTTCAATCGGTGCAAATGTTATTAGTGGTGGTATTTGACCGTAATTAATCTTTTAAAACCGCAAACCCGTAGGGGTAGAGCGACAAGGTGCTTCCTTCAGTCCGGCTGTTTTCGGTAAACAGGGTTTGTGTCCGGGGTATTTCGATCCGTGCACTCACATCTGAAAGATTAATATAGACTAGTACCCTTTCCTGCATATATTCACGTGCAAAGGCAAAAAGCCCGTTTCCGGATTCCGGCAGCATCCGGAAGTCCCCGTGCTTGAGTGCCCCGCTGTTCTTTCGGAGAGCAATAACTTCCCTGTACAAATTCCAGAGTGAACCCGGATCATCCATCTGGGCCGAAAGTGCAAATGACTCTGCATCACCGGTCTTGAAATAAGACATATCCCACCACGGTCCTGTATCCCTGTAAAAAACGGCAATTCCATCGTCATTGTGATCATATGTCCAGGGAAAAGCTTCCCTTACCGGTATGTGGTTCACATCATAGCTCCAGTCCTGTACCTGGCCTGTAACCCCCAGTTCCTGGGCATAGTATATTGCCGGTATTCCGGGCAGCAGAAGTGTCAGTGCAGCTCCACACCTGATTTTACCTTCGTGCCCGCCCACAACAGAAGACCAGCGGTCGATGTCGTGATTTTCGATGAAATGCACAAAATATCTGTCATCGGGTATTCTGCCGATTGTCTCTTTTATATGGAGAGCAATGTTTGAGGCATCGTGACCGGAGGCATAATCGGGAGGATCCTCAGCCAGAAGGTCAGCTATCGCATACCGTATCAGGAATCCGAAGCTGGCATCAGCGCCGCTTTTTTCTATCATTGTTTCACCGTAATCAGCCCAGTTTGACTGTTCACCGACAATGAACAGACCGGGGTTTATCTGCTTTACATGTTCGAATACCGGCTTCCAGAAATCCTCATAAAGACCAGTGAAAATACCTTTATAATCAAGGTCATCCATTATATGGTCTATCCGGAATCCGTCAACGCCATATCTGAGGCTGCCATCACCCAGCGGGTCGGTCCAGAATGCATAGTAATCCTTCATCCATTCAAGTACCACCGGATGGTTCATGTCAAGGTGGAAGATATGGAGCTTTTGTTCCGGCCAGGCTTTGTAGGTGTATAGTTCAGAACCTGAAGGTCTTAAAAATTGTTCCGGGTACCGGTTATCTTCATCATCGTAGTATATGAAGTCGGAATATTGCGATTCAGGGTTCATGTATGAGTCTTCAAACCAGAGGTTCCCATTTTGAACATATTGAGTTTCCATATCCATTATAAACTTCATACCTCTGTCGTGTACCGCCTCAATAAATTCAAAGTAGTCATCCATGCTGCCATATCTCGGGTCTATCTTTTCGTAATCTACCGGGAAGTAATTGTGATAGAAATCCGACTTGTAGAGCGGGGTGAAAAGAATTGCGGTGACCCCGAGCTCTTCCAGATAGTCAAGTTTTCCGGTTATCCCCTTAAGATCGCCGTGGCGGTCGCCTGAGGAGTCGTAAAAACTTCGTTGCATAACATGGTATATTACCTCATCCTGCCAGTTAACAGTATTATTCCCTTTATTTTCATGCACCTCTGAACAGGAGAGAAGCATCAGTATAAGGCATGAAATGATAAACCCTGGAATTTTCCTCATTGTATTGAATTTTAAGGTTCTATTTGCTGACTTTTTTATAATACAGGCAATCTCTCTGGTCGCATATGCTGCATGGCCGGTCTTTTCTGACAACTCCCGGCCCAAAACCCATAATACCGCTTACTGACTTAATTGGCTTCATAAGCGATGAAGCAGAAAGGCTTATACCGCAGAAACCTTCAGGTAAAAGTGAAAACAGTTTTTGCTGCTCTGCAACATCCCACCCGCAGTAACCGGGGCTGAAGCGCCTCGTCAGTCCAACAGATCCGGATCGCATGTCTTCAAAAAGCTCCCTTTCCAGTTTGTCCATCGCCTTCTCAACACATACCGATCCGGTTACATCATAAAGATAGGCGGTGAGGGTATCTCCGTTGCCTGTCAGCTCCCTGGAGAGGTTTGAAATGGCTTCTCCCGCAGTACACACAAAAACCAGCAGCCCATCCGAATCTTTCACCTGGTCAAATATAATTCTGCCCGGGCTGAACTTCTGACCCCCGGCAGATATAAGCCGGGTTTCCTGATCTAAATCTATTTCATTTAATACCCTGTATCCCCCCCTTATATTGCATATATCCTGGGCACTTTTCAGAACACCCTCAAGGCGGTCTGAAAATATTTCCAGGCTGGAGCCGCCACCAATACACTCTTCCAGGTCACCTCTTGTAACTGATAACTCCCTGAAACTATATGAGAAAGTTCTCGTCATTCTGACATTCTTTTGTAAGCTGTGCTCATGTCCCTGAGGCTGAATTCATCAGATATGGCTATCAGCTCTGTAATACCCCTGCTATATATCCTTTTGGTATCAATCTCATTCATGGTACACTGAACGGAAACAAGTCCTTCGGGTGTGCAGATCACTCCTTTTATTCTGTACGCCCTTGCTGAAAACTCGTTTAAGAACAACAGCATTTTGTCTTTGCTGAGTGGAGTTGCCGTTCTGAGCACCATTGAACTCACTTCGGGCCTGTAGGATCTGACTGAAGGGAGCACGGGCCTGATACTCCCTGTCAGAACGTCTTCCGGATTTACCCTGCAATAACTTGTAAACAGTATTCCGGCATAAGGATTGAGCGACCTGATCTGGTTTTTCAGCATTTTTCTTTCGCTGCTGCTTATTCTGTCGGTTTTGTTTATCAGGATTTGATCCGCAATTATTGCCTGCTGTCTTGTATATCTTACCATTCGGTGGGTTTTGCTGAAGTTTGTGGCATCCGCTATACAGATAATTGACTGAAGGCTCAGTATCTCTTTTAACTGAGGATCGTTAACTATCTCACCTACTGAAGAAGGGTCAGAGAGCCCGGATGATTCAAGAAGCAGCATATCGGGCCTGTAGTCCTTCACAAACCCCGCAAGGTTTTCCCTGAAATGCCCCAGCCTGCAAACGCAGAATACCGAACCATTATTGATGTGCAATATGTCAAAGCCACCTTTTGACCTGATTATCTCTTCACCCCTGGCAGCGGTGGGTGCAAACTCGTTCTGCACTATGCCAACCCTCTTTTCTTTGGGTAGTGAAAAGAGAATGTGGTTCAGAAATGTGGTCTTCCCGGCTCCCAGAAATCCGGTTATGATATGAAATGGAATTTTCAAATCAGTTTGTTTATCGGTTATAAAAGGTTCTTGGCAGCGAGCTTTTCCCTGATTGCCGAGTCTATTTGGCTTGAAGGTGGAATCTGTGAGATAAAACGTACTTCACCGTCCATAACCGTTACCGGAACATTCTTTACTCCAAGGGCCTTCATCATGCTTATGCCATCCCTGGTCTTTATACTGTATTCATTGCATATTGCAAGATCGCCGTATTTTTCCGCTGCAAGTTTTACAGCCTCCACCATATACTGGCAGGGAGCACAGGAGGAGGAGTCAAGGGTGATTATATCGATAATGAGTTTATCATCTTTCCAGTAACCGGAAAGATCAGACGCTTCTATGCTGCTGCCGGCACTGTCAAGTGTCTTCAAAAATTCCCTGTGATAGGTGTCGGAAACCACCCTTCCAACTGCAATAAGGTTATCGGCAGGGGTGTCCATTACCAGGTCACATCCCGGAGCCAGAATAAATCCGCTGTCTCCTCCCTGCTCAACTGTTTCGAGTGTATGCAGCTCAACATCCCTTACGCTTCCCATCGAAAGCACTGAGGTCAGCTTCAGGTTGCCACCGAAACTGACTTTCAGTTCTTTTGCAATTTCCTTTACGTATGATAGTGGAATATTTTCGTCAATGCTGATATTGTCAGGTTTGCACCTGCACATTGCCTCTATGTTCTGCTGTGCGAAGCCGCAAACAAAGAAGGATCCCAGCGCCTCTTCCTGCCTTATATGTTCAAAAAGCTCAATGGCGGGAGGGCTTACGAAGCTTTCAAACGAAACAGGGTCTATCTGGCTGGTCATAGGGTCAACGACTGCTATCACATCACAGCCTTCCCTTATATACCATGAGGCCATTTTTTTTGTAATATCCTTGCAATACTCCATCAGTTCAATTACTTCATCAGGTGACTCCATCATTTGCATAAAGATATTGGTTCCGGCAAGGTGCAGGGCAAGGGTAAAAGGGCCTGTTATCAGGCCGTAAAGGGCAATGCCGGGGTGTTTTTTTCTCAAAACCCTGCTTGCTTCCATAAAAACAGGTATCCTTCCGGCCTCCTTCGTGAACTCCGGTAGCAGGCCTGTGTCCATATTTCCTTCAAGGGGATGTGAAACAACTGCAGGCGGGTTGTCGGCTGCCCACTTCAACCGGCATCCAAGGGCCTCTGCCTCGGCCTGAAGATCAAAACATACAGGAATGCCATCAGGCTTATACAGCTCAATAGCCTTACTCACCCCATTTACAATGCATTTGCTGCTTTTTAGATAGTTTTCGGCATTTTCGCCTGTAAGGTAGCCACCGTGGACGCCTACAAATGGCACCCATGGTATCCTGTCTGTTTCTTCAAAACTGAATGCCTTTCTGATCCTTTCTTTTCCTGTCATAATATTATAGATGATGTTTTTCTGATTATAAATTATCCGGTACTGAACCTCTGATCCAGGTGATCTACAAGTCCCTGGGGGTCAGGCGAGTAAATGTCTGCCCCAATCTTTTCGCAAAACTCCTGTGTAACCGGGGCCCCGCCTATTGCAACGCAGGTATCCCTGTTATTACCCTTAATCTTTTCAACGGTTTCCTTCATATTGGCCATGGTAGTTGTAAGCAGTGCCGAGAGCCCCACAACAGAGCCCGGGTGTTCCTCAAGCGCTTCGAGGAATTTGTCGCTGCCAACATCTATGCCAAGATCTATGACCTCCCATCCATTGCCCTTTAGTATCATTGACACCAGGTTTTTACCAATATCATGAAGGTCTCCCATAACCGTACCTATAATGAACTTACCCCTTGACCTGATCTCTCCGGAGGTGAAATAGGGCATAAGGTGTTCCATTGAAGAGTTCATTGCTTTGGCCGACATAAGCACCTGTGGTACAAATATCTTATTGTCCCTGAACTTTCTGCCGACCCTGTCCATTCCCTGCATAAGCCCGTGATTGAGCACATCCCGGGCTTTAATGCCCTTTTCAAGGGCCTGCCGGGTGTATTCTCCGGCCCCGTCCTGACCCTTCATATTCGGCGGGAAAGGTGAGTTGCGGTCAATTTTCCCGAACTCTATGCAGTATGCGATCTTTTCAAGTATTTCATTGTGTTCCATAAGAGAAAATAATATTTTTTACAAACTTTTTGCCGCGCGTGCCATTGCCTTGAGGTTCTCAGCCGGTGTGTCGACGGTTATTTCACAACCTGCTGAAACTATCAGCTTGCGGTCTGAATTTTCATTAATTAGTTTTTCTGTAAGCAGGAAAACTTCGTCAGGTGGTTTATCCTGTATAAGAACGGGGTTAATGTTGCCGCACAATATAGTATCATGACCCAGTATTTCTGTTGCTTTGCCCGGGCTTACCTGCCAGTCGAGGTCAATAATGTCGGCCCCTGTTTCTTTTATTAAAGGTAAAAGATGGCTGATATCACCACATATGTGCAGTTTGACCCTTGCCCCGAGCCCGTGGATGAAAGATATTATCTCCCTTTGCCTTCCCATTACAAAATTACTGTATGTGTCAGGGTCTACCTGAGAGCAGACAGCATCGCCCATACCAATTATGTCGCAACCGGCCTCCACCTGGGCAGCGGCAAACTTCTTTGCCATCTCAGTGCACTTGTCCAGGAGCAGACCGGATGAATCCGGATCCATCATCAGCATCATCAGCATTTCAGAAACCCCAGCCAGGTCGCATGCTTCTGCCAACGGCCCCTCTATCCATCCGATCACGGGTACTTCACCTTTCAGGATACGCGAGTACTCTTCTGCCCCCTTTATCCTGTCAAGCGTCCTTTCATTTTTGTAAACATCCGGCACCTTAAGAGAATGAATGTCATCTGTTGATTTTATCACCTTGTCAATGCACCTTGGAACAGCCTCTTCAGGAAACTCAATCCTTGCACCAAAGGCGGCGGTTTCTCGGTATGGATCCGAAATTAGCGATACCATGTCCATGCCAAAATCCCCCATTGCCCTTATATTTGCTTCAACAAGTACCCTGTAGTCGCTTGCGAACGCCGCATAGCTCCTGTCGATGTGCCTGGCTGCAAAGTGCATCAGAATCGGGGAGAAAAGCTTGATTTTTCCAATGCCCCTTCCGCTTGCAAACTCCTCAAAAAGCTGTTTCCTATTCATGGTATCCGGATATTTTAAAAGTGACATCCGGTAAGAAAGGGTTATTGTCAACCTTTAAACCGTCTGTTGTATTTACAACGTTTACTTCCCTTAATATTTTATCAGAGGGAAGCATCAGCATACATTCAGCATTGCCTCTTTTATCAGGGAAAACCTTAAGATCAATTTCAGACCAGTCAATTCCGGCCGTGGACTGTGAGAGGGCTGTGTGGGGAATTGCAGCTCCTTCCCTCACCATAATTATCACAGGCAGTTTTCCGCATTCTATATTGTGCCAGCCAGGAGAATAAATATTACCACTCTGGTAATCTGTCCATTTATGACCTCCGGGCAGATATACATTTCGTTTGTTTACTTCCTCAAAGAGTGGAGCCACAAGAATATCCTTCCCGAACAGGTACTGGTCGTCGAGTGTCCACGCACCAGGGTCACCGGGGTATTCTACAAATATGGCCCTGAGCATCGGCAGGCCTTTGCTGCAGCAATGCGCCGCCTGAGAATATATGTATGGCATAAGCCTGTACCGCATGTTGAGTGCAAGGCGGAAGTCATCCATAAATTCCCTGCTGTACCCCCAGGGTTCTTTTGGCGGCTGGCCGTGGCTCCGGGTATGGGATGTAAGTACGCCAAATGCCATCCAGCGCCGGTAAAGACTTTCGGGGGTTTTTTCCACAAATCCGCCTATATCATGGCTCCAGAATGAGAAGCCTGAGAGGCCTATGCTGAGCCCTCCCCTCAGTGTGCCGGCCATTCCGGAGTCGGATGTGCAGGCATCCCCGCCCCAGTGAACCGGGTATCGCTGGCTTCCGGCCCAGCCGCTTCTGGCCCAGATAATGTTTTCTCCCGTAAACTCTTTGGTTATATCAGCAATTGCCTTATTATAACGGGTGGTGTATAGGTTGTGTTCGTAAAAACCGCTTCGGCCGTTGTGGTATATACCGGTTATGGGAGCGGCCTCCCCGAAATCAGCCTTAAATGCTGAAACACCCATTTTTAGCAGAGGCCTGAGCTTTTCCCTTAGCCAGCTTATGGCAGCGGGGTTTGTAAAGTCAAGAATTGCATCGTCGTAGGGCAGATTGCCTTTGCCATCCTTAATACACAGCCCCTTTTCCACTATTTCACTGAAAAGTTTGTTGCGTGGCACAAAATAAGGCAACTGCCACAGACTGACTCTTAACCCTTCATCTTTAAGGTCCGATATCATCTTTTCGGGGTCGTCAAACCTGGTTTTGGAAAATTCATAATCGCATATTATGTCTGTTTCGAACCATCCTGAATCAAAATGAATGACATCCGCCGGTATTTTGTTTTCCCTGAGCTTTTTGGCCACTTCACGCCCCTCATTTTCGGTAAGGTATGTGATCCGGCTCATCCAGAACCCGAATGACCACAAAGGCGGTAGCTGTGCCTTCCCCGTAAGTTCTGTATACTCATCGAGTACCTCTTTTGGATCTCCGGCGAAAATAAACATATCAAGTTCATCGTCGCCTGAAAAAACGGAGTTCACGCCACTGTAATATTTTCCCACGTCGCATGTAAGGGGTGCCGGGGTATGGAAGAACACACCGTATCCGCGGC
>SLKR01000094.1 GCA_007134525.1 Bacteroidales bacterium
CTGTAATAATCATCCAGCAGGTTCCATCCTGAAAACCCGTCACCCACCATCGGTTCAAGAGCATAGAAAGCCACATTTGCAAGCGGCTGGGCCATATCAAGCAGGAAGGTACCCGGGGGAAAACTCTTTGCGTTTGCTTCCACAAAATCACCGTCAAGGACCGTCATATCATAACCCCAGATACGCTGATGATCCATGCTTCGTATTACAAACTCCTTACCCCTGGCAGATACAGTGTCTGAAAGCTCCTCCACCTCAAGGCCGTGTATCCTGAGTTTTTCAACCAAAAATTCAAGATCAGGGTGTATCAAATAACCCCTTGGCATTATTGCCTCTCTGGTCCCTTCAGGTTTGGTGACAAGCTCAACTCCGGATATCAGTTCCGGCTCCTTATTTATTATCTCCGGATTTGCCCTTCGTACACTGGTACCCGGAATATATTCATATTCTATCTCTTCGTATCCGAGTATATCAAATTTCCCTTCAGATACATAATGGCCCTCCACATAGTTCACAAGCCTGCCTCCGGAGGCTTTTTCCCTAACATTCCTTACAACCTCTTCATCAGCTTCCCGGCATACCCTGAGCATTTCCTGACCGTTTTCATATGCGAAGCGTAAAACCTCATATGCACAGACATACTGGGAATAGATCTGCTTTTCGTATGAAATATAGTGCACAGTCTCTACAAGTATGGCCATGCGGTTGCGTAAACCATAACCACTGACCATGAATTTGCCTTCGGTTGACCAGATAGCATTATCATGGCTGAACTCAGTTGGAGGCCACTCTTCCCTGGTAAGCCCGGCGTGGTAGAAAACCTCAATATTGCCCCTTTCACGCGCACCCTCAGTAATTGCAGGAAAAATATTATAAGTAACATAATCCCTGGGAGCCTGATGTGCGGCAGGCACGTTTGAGCCTGCGTACACAATCGAATAACCGTGCCTTACCCTTCCCATACGGTGAGTATCGTATATAAGAACGGGATCCCAGGTATTGAATACACGCTCATACAAGGCCCTCATATTAGTGGTCTCCAACTTTATGGCATCACGGTTTACATCAAAACCCAATGCATTTTGCCTGACACCGCTAAGCCATGGCAAACCCCCAACAAGCCTTGTTTCATTGCCGTCAACGTTAAAATTGGGTACAACCATTATTATAAGTTCATCGAGCAGATATGTCTTGTCACCGAAAAGTATATCGCGGGTAAGCATCAGCAGTGCTTCCTTTCCCTCACTCTCGCCGGGGTGTATCCCCCCCTGGAGATATATAACTGGTTTGCCGGACTCCTCTGCCTCCTCATGGCTTGTTACCCTTGGGTTTGACATCACCAGTACCGGGCAGCTGTTCCCCCTGTCGCTGATAAACATATTGAAAATGTGAACGTATTCACTTTCCCAGCGCAGTTTGGCAAAATACTCAAGAATATCATTATTTGTTGCAGTATGGGTGAACCCTGAGCGTTCACTTGCGGTGAGTAATTCTTCGGGCCAGTCACCGTTCCAGTTTTCAGGGACCTGATCTCCCCAATAGATCTGTTGCCCTTCTGCCTGGCAGAATACGGCAGATAGCATAATTAAAATGACTGCCCGGGCAAAATTTTTTTTTAGCATCTTATTAGGATTGGTTGAATAATGTAGAAGAACTGAATGAGGTAGTTTTGCATGAGGAACAAATATAGGTCAAATAACACCACTTTGTTTAACTTCTGTTAACAATTTCCGGTACTATTTTAGCAAGATTCGTATATACCTGTATTTAAGTTATTAATTACCAGTTTATTAAAGCATTAACAAATACTGGCCTTTCACGGTTTTTGATGGTCAAATGCTTTGTATCAAGCAAAAGGTTCCATACAGGTCAGCACTGTTAGCCCTTGCAGGTTTATTTCTTTTAATGTAACTTACATAATTATAAGTCCAAAGTTTCTTTATGATTCTATACAGGCTTTGGAAACAAACATATCATGTGATCCGGGCGATATTCCCGGTTTACATTCACCGGCCACACAAGAAGGGGCCGGTATAATTCACAGCATACTCCTTTCTTTTAAACTGGTCACTTAAACAAATCTCCGGTCAGAAACCCTGCTGTTTCGCCACTATTAATAATCAGGCATTAGTTTGCCAAAAAATCCTTTAATATGCTATTATTATACCGTTTTTTCAAAATCTGTCTTGTTTCAGCATTAATTTTTCCTTTACAGATGCCCCTTGCAAAAGCAGGGGAGTCAATCCCTAACAACTACGATGAGCTTGTGGAGCTTTACATGTCATTCCGGGAGTTCCACCTTCCTGAGGTCGAGAATGGTGTTCCCGACTATTCGCCTTCTGCGATGGGGAATAAGTTTGAGGGTCTTCTGGAATATCAGCAGAGATTGAACAGGATTGATACCACCGGCTGGGACGTTTCAAAACAGGTAGATTTCAGGACTGTAAAGGCCGAAATGAAGGGTATGGAATTCGAACACCGGGTAACGCGCCCATGGGAAAAGGATCCCGCATTCTATGCCGTAATCCGCTTTCAGTTCGGGCCCAAGATGCACCCCTCAATGCCAATCCCTTCACTTCCAATAGCGGATAACAGGATTGAACAGGTAAAAATTCAGCTTGAAGCCATTCCTGTTATTCTGGATCAGGCCATCAGTAACCTGACAGACCCTGTTGCCGACCTTGCATATATTGCAATATACACAACAGGCAGGCAGATTGACCTGCTTGATGGATTTATTGGCGGACTTGAAGAACATCACCCGGAGTTGCTCACTGCAGCTGCAGCTGCCAGAGAATCTGTTTCTGATTTCAGGGAGTGGCTTACCGAAAAAAGGCCGGAAATGAGAAACGGGGCAGGAGTCGGTGTCGACAATTACAACTGGTACCTTGAGAACGTCGCACTAATGCCCTATACATGGGAGGAGCTGCTGCTGCTCTCAGAAAGGGAATACGAAAGGGCTGTGGCCACAATGAAACTTAAGGAACACAGGAACCGCCACTCACCCGTGCTTAAACCGGTTGATAATGCGGATGATTACATGGAGCGCTATAATAATGCAATGGATCATATGTACAGGTTTCTCCATTCTTCTGAACTATTCACAGTTCCTGAGTATCTTGATCCGCCTGGGCACGCGCGAGGGTTCAGAAGAGGGGAGACAAGGGATTATTTTGCGCATGTTCTTGACAGATATCCCCTTCCTTTAAGTCTTCATGGCTATGCGGGCCATACTCACGATGAACTGCGCACGGCAAGGGATGAAAGGCCTATAAGGGGAATGTCAAGGCTTTACTTTGTTGATGCAGTAAGGGCTGAGGCACTGGCCACGGGTTTGGAAAGAATGCTTTACCACACAGGTATCACAGAGGGAGTGCCCAGGGCTGATGAAATCAACTACCATCTCAAGGCTTTCCGTGCGTCCCGTTCGATCACTGACCTTAAAATGCACAGCAATGAAATGACCTTCGAGGAGGCCTTTCAGTTCAACATCAGCCACACACCTTACGGATGGGTGCCGGAAGACAGCCCGACACTCTGGCACGACCTTGAATTATACCTCAGGTCACCGCTTTACGGAACCTCATATATGGTTGGCCCGTTGCAGCTTGATAAACTACTTACTGAAGAGTTCATTCAGAAACGGGATGATTTCGACATCAGGAAGTTTATGGACAACTTCCTTGAGGCAGGAATGATACCCCTGAAACTCATCTCGCTTGAAATGCATGGTAAGCCAGGGGCTTTCAAACACTCCGGAAATTAATATCCACAAAAAGTC
>SLKR01000127.1 GCA_007134525.1 Bacteroidales bacterium
AAGGAAATATTAAACTACCTGTTTTAGGCAAGGTAAGGGTTGCCGGCTACACACTTGAAGAAATTGAGGAGCGCATTCTCGAACTTACAAAAGAATATCTCGTTGATGCTACGATAACGGCGAGGCTTGTCAATTTCAAAGTAACTGTGCTGGGAGAGGTGAACAGCCCGGGCACATATAATATATATGATATTGATTTTACCGTTATGGATGCATTAGGTGTTGCAGGCGATATGACCGACTACGGTAAACGCAGGGTACACGTGGTACGCAAAACAGAAACAGGCCGTCAGTTTGCAAGAATTGATCTTACAGACCGTGAAGCAGTCAAATCTGAGCATTATTACCTCCAGCCCAACGACCTGGTTTATGTAGAGCCCATGCTGGCCAAAAGATTCGCCCTTGCCCAGTTCCCCTACTCAGCAATTTTCTCAGCTATATCAACCGCTATTCTACTGATAAATTTTATTCAATAAAATAAAGCTGTCATGACAAGTAATACAGGACATGAAGATGTTGTAGATATCAATAAGCTGTTATTAAAATACCTCCCCTGGTGGTATATTTTTGCCATCTGCATTGCAGTGGCTTTAACCGGAGCCTATTTGTTCAACACGCTGTCAGAGCCAGTGTACAGTGCAAAATCAACCATTCTTATCAGTGAAGAACCAAGACCCGGGCCTATGATGGAGGGAACAGAAAGATCCGGCAGACAGGATAACTGGCATAATGAGACGGCGATGCTTCAATCGCACGGACTTGTTCGAAGAGCCCTTAACAGCATGAAGATGGACGTGCAGGTATCTTATTATGAAATAGAGCGTGTGCACGGATTGTCGCGTCGCAATGAAATATACAGGTCATCACCCTTCAGGGTAACATGGGACGACAACAACCCCCAGCCCTTCGGAAAAGCATTCAGGATAACCATAATTGATCAATTCAGTTATACAATAGAAGAAACCGAAGAAGTTGAAGGATTTACCGGCATAAACACTGTTTTTTTCGGAGATCAGCTACAAGGGCCGCAACACTCATTTACCCTCGAAATGGTCGAGCCCTATAATGAAGCCCGGCACCGGGGTAAAGAATATGAATTCGTAATTCACAATAACCAGCAACTTCTGTTTACCTACCTCGGCAGCCTTGTGATTGAGCCATTGGGGCGGGAATTTTCAATTGTGGAAGTTAGCTTTAAAGCCACTAACTCTGAAAGAGCACTGGACTTTGTAACCACTCTTACCGACGAATACATACAGCAAAACCTTGACGAAAAATACACGACTGCCAAAAGTTCCGCTGAATTTATTGATGAGCAATTAGCGGAGGTAACCAGGAATCTTGAAGAAACTGAAAACAGGTTGCAGAGGTATCGTGAAACGCATCAGGTTATGGAGGTAGGGACCATTGCAAGTCAGTTGTTTAGTGAACTAAATGCGTTGGACAGGCAACGCAGCCTTGAGGAAGTAAAAAGCAGCTACTATGACCTTATTATGGATTTTGTACATGATGACATTGAATTCTCAGAAGTTTTCGGACCCTCTGCCCTGGGGATTACTGACCCCCTTTTGAACAATATACTGGCAGAACTGAACAGGCTTTACAATGAACGTTCAAGACTGCTCCTGACCACCACTCCAAGCAGTCCGAGCGTGAGAGCTATAGAAGGGGAAATAAAACAGTCAAAAGCCACACTGCTGGAAAATATTAAAAGTCAGAAGCAAGCTAATCAGTTAATGTTGAACGATCTTAACGAGCGAATCAGCAGAATTGAAACCCGCATTAATCAGCTACCTCAAACTGAACGGGAGATGATAAGAATTGAGCGCATGTTCAGGCTTCAAGAGGACAACTACAACTACCTCGTGGAAAAACGCTCCGAAGCAGGAATCGCTCTGGCTTCCAGCGTTCCGGACCATAAAGTTATCAACCCTGCATATCCGGGTGGAATTGTATCACCAAGAAAAACACTGAACTACGTACTTGGTTTAGGACTCGGGCTGATTGTGCCATTGCTGTTCCTGGTTATACGGGATCTGTTTAAAACCCGGATTACCGGGAAAGATGAGGTCAGCAGGAAGCTGGACTATCCAATTGTGGGCCTTATTCCTGAACACAAGAAAATTCAGAAAACAAGACACCCCCAGTTGGTAGTATTCGATCTAAATCCATTGCCTATAGTTGAATATTTCAGAAGCATGCGGGCAAATATGCAGTTTTACGCTCCAAAGGCAAAAAGCACAGTGATAGCGGTAACCTCCACTCGCAACAAGGAAGGTAAGACATTTGCATCACTCAATTTAGCCGGATCTTTTGCCATGCTGAACCGTAAAACGATATATATTGATGCAGATATGCACAAAAAATCCGCATTGGAGTCAAACGGCTGGGTTCCCAAAGAAAGCGGACTATCATACTATCTTGCAGGGAAAAAGGAATTGAATGAGATAATACATCAAAGCGAGCAAAACGAGAACCTCTTTTTTATATCAAGCGGAGGTACAAGATTTTTCAACCCCTCCGAGCTTCTTGAGAGTAATGCGACAGATAAGCTGCTGGAAGAACTACGGGATTTTGAATACATAATTATTGATACACCACCACTCGGTTTGGTATCAGACGCTATGACACTCCTCGCAAAAGTCGATGTGGTAATGTATATGGTAAGGCATAACTACAGCCGCCATACAGACCTGGAATTTCTGAAAGATTACAACAGTAAGGCAAACCTGAAGAATATAGTGATCGGCATCAACAACATTAAAGGCACCAGCGGCTACGGATACGGTTATGAATACGGCTACGGCCTTGGATATGGCAAAGGATATGGCAAAGAATAGGCTGGAAAAGAAGAAAATAGATCTCAGTAGAATATAATGCATAGGTTCTAATATTATAATGACTTCTACCCTAAAAAAATTACTCACTCTTCTTCAGGCAGGGGACATATTTAAGCTCTTCATCCTTTTCCTCATGATGATGATAGGTGCTTTATTAGAAATAATTGGAATCGGCATGATCCCTGTTTTTGTAACCATTATTGCCACACCCGATACCGTGCTGGAAATAGAATGGCTTATGCCCGTATGGACAAAGCTCGGAATTGAGACTGGTGGAGATTTGCTTGTATATGGAGCCATATTTTTAATAGTAGTATTTATCCTGAAGAATGCTTATTTACTAGTTTACCAGTATATCCAGGCACGCTTTATCTGGATGCGCTTTGCTTCGATAAGCAGCAATCTTTTTAAGCGTTATATGTTCGCACCGTATGAATTTCATTTAAAGCGAAACACCTCAGAATTACTTCGTAATGTGACACAAGAAACAAGATATCTGACTCGTAATGTTATGGCACCTTTATTGAAGATTACGAAAGATCTGGTGCTAATAACGGGAATTTTTGCACTTCTTTTATGGTCGGAGCCATTAAACACCCTCATTGTATTTGTAATTGTGGGTGGCGGAGCCGCCCTTTTCCTTAGGTTGATAAGAGAAAGGACCCAAAAATATGGAAAAACAGCGCAAAATGACCGGGGGAACATGATACGTTCAGTCAATGAAGGACTGGGCGGCTTTAAGGATGCCCGGGTCCTTAACCGGGAAAAGTGGTTTCATAAAAGGTTTACCAATAATGTTAAAAGTTTTGCCAAATCACAAACATTCAGCCAGGCAGCATCTAT
>SLKR01000087.1 GCA_007134525.1 Bacteroidales bacterium
ATTCTATGACCCTGATGAGGAAACTGCCAAAGCAGTTGAAGAATCTTTCGGTATCCGCCGGTTTCATTCTGAAGATTCACTGATAGAGGTTTCCGAAATAGTTGATATAGTCACACCTACGGTGTCACACTTTAATTGTGCGTCAAAAGCCCTGAAACATTCAAAGCATGTATTTATTGAAAAACCCCTTACTACGACACTTGAGGAAGCAAGAAAACTTATCTCGCTTGCTGAAGAAGCCAGCGTAAAGGTACAGGTAGGGCACGTAGAGAGATTCAACCCAGCATTCATATCGGCCAGCAAGTATCTGAACAATCCACTATTTATAGAGGCTCACCGTCTGGGCCAATTCAACCCCAGGGGTACTGATGTACCGGTTATACTCGACCTGATGATACATGATATCGACATTATACTCAACGTGGTTAAGTCAGGTGTAAAAAAGATCTCCGCCAGTGGAGTAGCGGTAGTATCCGACACCCCTGACATAGCCAACGCAAGGATAGAGTTCAGCAACGGATGTGTTGCAAACCTTACGGCCAGCAGGATATCGATGAAAAGTATGCGTAAGACAAGGTTTTTCCAGCACGAGGGCTATATCGCAGTAGACTTTCTAAAAAAAGAGACTCAGATAATAAGGATGAAGGATGTCGGTGCCAGCCCTGATCCGTTTGCCATGGTAATTGACATGGGTCCTGAAAAAGACCAGAAACAGATATGGGTTGAAAAACCAGAGATAAAACCATTAAATGCAATAAAGACCGAACTGGAGACCTTCTGTGATTCGATAAATAACAATACTGAACCACTGGTCAATATAATGGACGGATATGCCTCGCTGGAGCTCGCTTACCGTATAATGGACAAGATCAGCGACAATGTGCAGATGCTGACATAATCATGTTAAGCTTTAATATGCAATATGTCATACAAACAGTCGTTATCATCTTATAATTCCCTTATTTTTTATTATCCTTGAAATACCGGTCAATATGTTCACCGTAGTCATTATGCGGTAGTACCATGCTAACCAAAACTGCTTAATGGATAAACGTTTACATAATATTCAAATCATAAAATTTGTCTTTTTTGATTTTCTTGCGGCAGCCCTGGCCTGGTTCCTTTTTATTAACATCCTCAGCGTTAACAATGGTTTTGCACTGGAAAGAATAAGGGAGCAGGTATTTATTGAAGAGAACCTGTTGCTCGGGCTCTTTATCATTCCATGTTTCTGGCTTTTTTTGTATTACCTCAGCGGATCCTATAAGAATATTTTCAGGCGTTCCCGCCTTGGTCAGTTCGGTCAGACACTTTTCATTTCAGTAATCGGTGTTCTGGTGATATATTTCGTTGTATTGCTTGATCAGGCCGTAACCGCCAGCCGCGGATATTACCATTCACTGTTTCTTTTCCTGATGTTGCACGTTTTTTTCACTGCTACATTCCGTTTTATCCTGTCAACCCGGATAATAAGGAAAATACATAACCGGGAAATAGGCTTCAATACAATCATTATTGGCAGTCAGAAGAGGGCATCAGAAATTGCCGGTGAGCTTGAATCGCAAAAAAAGTCAGCTGGGAATAAACTTATCGGGTTTGTAAATGTCAGCAATCACGATGACTATCCATTGGGAAAGCACCTGCCACACCTTGGAAGTTTCGACAGGGTAAAGGAGATAATTGAGGAGTACGGTGTGGAAGAGGTTATTATTGCCATGGAGTCGAATGAACATTTGAAGATAAGCAGGATACTCACCGATCTTTACTCAACCGACGTTATAGTAAAGATTATTCCCGAAATGCATGATATTCTGCTGGGATCGGTGAAGATGACATCAATATTCGGCACCCCCCTGATTGAAATACAATCAGGTCTGCTTCCGGTGTGGCAGCAATCGATCAAACGCTTCCTGGACGTTGTTGTTTCAGTATGCTGCCTTATACTTCTGTCTCCTGTTTTCCTGACTACTGCAATAATAGTTAAGCTTACGTCAAAAGGGCCTGTTTTCTATAAACATGAAAGGATTGGACGCCACGGCAAGCCCTTTATGATGCATAAATTCAGGTCGATGTATGTCGACGCCGAAAAGAACGGCCCGCAACTCTCGTGTAAGGATGATCCGAGGATAACACCTTTTGGCAGGTTTATGCGCAAGGTAAGGCTGGATGAGATACCACAGTTCTACAATGTGCTGCGCGGGTATATGTCACTGGTCGGCCCCCGCCCCGAGCGAAAATACTATATCGATCAGATCGTACGTAAGGCACCCGAATATAAGCTACTTCAGAAAATAAAGCCAGGCGTGACCAGCTGGGGGCAGGTGAAATATGGTTATGCGGAGAATGTCGGGCAGATGATAGAGAGGCTTAAATACGATCTTCTTTATCTGGAAAACATGTCTCTGGCCGTTGATTTTAAGATACTTATATATACCGTACTGATAATTATACAGGGCCGCGGGAAGTAATCTACAGCAGGCCTTCCTCTATCAGTTGTACTATTTCCTCTATAATTTGGTCCTCGCCAAAGGGGTCATATTCTGTCTTAAGGTTATATCCGAAAAGTCTCCCCAGTGATTGCCAGAATACGGCAGAGAATGCCCCCCTGAACTCCCGGACAATTTCATAGGATGTATGTTGGGTTTCCCGGTCAATTAGTTTAATCAGGATAACCCCCTGCGAAAATGTGAGCCTTTTCAGGTCATCTTCAAAATGGTTCCTAAGCTCTTTTTCGGCGTTTTTTATGAATTCATTCCTTTCTCTGTCAGTTTCCAGTTTAACCAGCTGTTCACTGTACCTTCGGAACATGGCTCCGGCGATCCTGGCATAAGGATAAACTCTCTGCACATTCCGTACTGTCCGGTTATAACGGTAAGCCTCCAGCCTGTTGCGAAACTCCCTTTCTGCCACCACATTAACAGCCGGAAGCTCAATAATGATAAGCGTATCACCATTAACAACCCTTGCAGTATGAGTGTTGCCCCTTATAAACTCAACCTCCTGGGCATTAAGCCCGCTTAGTCCGGCTAAAAGGAAAAATACACATATATATAATACACTGCGTACCATAAAAAAAAGCGTCCATTTATTGGTGAACGCTTTAATATACAAAAAATTTCAGCGGTGTCCAGGCATATCTACGAAGCAGCCCGGAGCTTTCCCAGTCTTGCTTTCTCAAGCCGCTGGTGTGCATATTCCAGCGTAAGGTGAAATTCTTCCTGACTTCTTTCTGACGATGGGATCTCATACATTGCATCAAGCATTATCGCCTCACAGATTGACCGCAACCCCCTGGCTCCTAACTTGAACTCTACGGCCTTGTCAACTATGTAGTCAAGAACACCACTATCAATTACAAGCTTCCTGTTGTCCATCTCAAAGAGCTTGGTATATTGCTTCACAAGTGAGTTTCTGGGTTCGGTCAGTATCTGCCTGAGTGCGTCTCTGTCAAGAGGGTTAAGGTAGGTAAGTACCGGCAGCCTGCCCACCAGCTCTGGAATCAGCCCAAAGCTTTTAAGATCCTGTGGTGCGATATACTGCAGAACATTATCACGATCAATACGGCCCTTTTTACCTGCCCCGTAGCCAATGGCATTTGCCTGCATCCTCGACATTATTCTTTTCTCAATCCCATCAAACGCACCTCCGCAGACAAAAAGGATCTTCTGTGTGTTGATCTGTATCATCTTCTGCTCAGGATGCTTCCTGCCACCCTGTGGCGGGACATTAACAACGGCACCTTCAAGAAGCTTCAGGAGTGCCTGCTGTACACCCTCTCCCGAAACATCCCTGGTAATTGAAGGATTGTCAGATTTACGGGCTATTTTATCAAGTTCATCAATGAAAACTATCCCCCGTTCGGCCGCAGCAACATCATAGTCAGCTACCTGCAACAGCCGTACAAGAACGCTTTCAACATCCTCACCGACATACCCGGCCTCAGTGAGAACCGTAGCATCAGCAATGCAAAACGGCACCTTCATCATCCGTGCTATGGTACGTGCCATAAGGGTCTTACCGGTTCCCGTTTCTCCGACCATAACTATATTGGACTTTTCAAGTTCCACGTCATCATTCTGGTCGTCGTTGCGGGAAGTTTCGTAGTTAATCCTCTTATAGTGGTTGTAGACAGCCACGGAAAGCACCTTTTTGGCATCCTCCTGGCCTATAACATATTGGTCAAGGAATTTATTTATTTCTGCCGGCTTGAAAAGCTCAAATGAGGGAATACTTTTCTTCTCCCTAAGGGTTTTTTCTTCGTCGATAATAGATTGTGCCTGGCCAACGCACTTTTCACATATCTGGGCATCAATCCCGGATATAAGGAGTTCCACCTCTTCCGAAGCACGACCGCAAAACGCACATTTCTTTTTCTCCTTTGACATATCGTTTCTTTTCCGCCTACTGTTACTTTTCAGCTTTTTTATTTGAAACCAATACCTCATCAATCATTCCGTACTCCTTTGCCTCCTCGGACGTCATCCAGAAGTCTCTGTCAGCATCCTCCCATATCTTGTCATAATCCTGCCCGGAGTGACGGGCAATTATCTGGTACAGCTCCTTTTTGATCTTCTGAATTTCCCTGGCTGTAATTTCAATGTCTGAAGCCTGGCCTTCCGCACCACCCATTGGCTGGTGTATCAAAATACGGCTGTGTTTCAGGGCTGTTCTCTTTCCTGCAGTTCCTGAACTGAGAAGAACTGCGCCCATTGAAGCGGCCATTCCGGTGCATATTGTTGCTACATCAGGGGCTATGTATTGCATGGTGTCATATATACCAAGCCCTGCATATACTGAACCACCCGGAGTGTTTAAGTATATCTGGATGTCCTTCTTTGGATCGACCGATTCCATATACAGGAGCTGAGCCTGGATTATGTTTGCAACATAATCATTGATAGGGACACCAAGGAATATTATCCGGTCCATCATCAGGCGGCTGAAAACGTCCATTGTGGCTACGTTCAGCTGTCTTTCCTCAATAATTGTCGGGCTGATGTAGTTACCATATACAGATGTGTAATCATGCATGGTAATACTGCTTATACCCCTGTGCTTGGTGGCATATTTGTGAAAATCATCCGTTCTGCTCATGATATGTTATTTTTCAGTTTCTGATGAGGGCTCTTCCACCCCCTTTTGCTTCTTGTACTTTTCTGTTACCAGTTTTACAAAGTCGTCATATCCTGTTTCAACAGTGTTCAGGTTTATTTTTTCCCTGAAAAGTTCTAAAAGTTTCTGGTCAAACAGGTGGTCATAAACCTTTTTGACCTCCTCCTTGTTACCGGATATGTTTTTCACATACTGGTCCAGTATATCCTGCGGGACATTCTCCTGGCCATATTGTTTGAGCTGAGCCCTTATAAAGTCCTCCAGCTGTTTGTTAACCTCTTCGGGCTTAACCTCGATCTTGTATTCCTTTATCAGGTAGTTCTCCAAAAGCTGCCACCTGAAAGAATCAGAGAACTGGTCAAACTCGTTTTCGACCTTCTCTTTTGAAAGTTCCTCCTTATTGGTGTCCAACAGCCACTTTTTCAGGAATTCCTCAGGCAGGTCGAGCTTTGTGACCTCCAGAAGCTTCTCCATTACGAGGTTTTTGAAGTGCTTGTCAGCATCAGCCTGGTACTGTTTGCTTACCTGTTCCCTGACCACCTCCCTGAACTGCTCCTCGGTTTCAACATTTTCCTCCGGAGCTGCCTTACTGAAAAGTTCGCTGTTAACATCAGCGGGTTCAACACGACTAATACTCTCTATGGTAAAACGAAACAGTGGCCCGTAATTGTCAAGCTCTTCTTTCTTGACGCCTATCATTGCAGCCGCCTCTGAATCCTGTCCAACCGATTCTTTTACGTCAAACACAAGACTGTCACCAGGTTTTTTACCAATCAGCTGTTTTTTAAGGTCTTCGTCCCTGATATACTGTATATAAACGTTTGACTTGTGCTCATGCCCTTCTGTCTTTGGAGTTTTTTCATCCTCCATTTCAACGAACTCCCCGAAGGCCACATCTTCGGCCTCTGCAACGCCCGGATTTGTCATCTTTCCGTATCTCTTCCTGATGTCCTGAATATAGTTGTCAACAACCTCATCCTCCACCCTGATCTTGTGGTAGTCAACCTCAATCTCTTCATTTAGTTCAAGATTGATTTCGGGAGCCAGTCCGATATGGTAATGCAGCTCAAACTCTTTTTGGTTCTCCCAGTCAATATTGTCTGCCTGCTCCTGATCCGGGAGAGGGTTGCCAAGAACATTCAGTTCGTTTTCCTTTATATGCTTGTATACCGCGTCTGCAAGTATCTTGTTTACTTCCTCAGCCAGAATACTTTTTCCATACATTTTCATGACCAGGCCCTTTGGCACCTTTCCCGGCCTGAAGCCAGGCATCTGGGCCTTTTTCTGCATATTCTTCAGCTCCTTTTCTACCTGGTCACCATAGTCATCTTCATTTAACCTTACCTTAAGCACCGCTTCCAGTGGACCTTTCTGCTCCTGTACTATTTCCATACTGTTATGTTATTTTTTATGCTGAAAAAAATAAAAACAACCCCGCCAGACCTGTGGATTTGATGTCTATAACGGGGTTTCATCTATCATAATCTTATGTGCGGATGGAGGGACTCGAACCCCCACGCCTTGCGGCACCAGATCCTAAGTCTGGCGCGGCTACCAATTACGCCACATCCGCATTCGGAGCAAACTGGCTGCAAATATACGACATTTTTACAAAATGGCCTACCAAATTAACCAAAAAGGTTTATTCACCGGGATCATTACAGGGTATCGTAAAACTGATCACCGTACCTTTTCCCTCTTTACTTCTTAGCCTTATATCACCTCCCTGTTTACTCACAAACTCCCTGCACAGCAATAGGCCCAGTCCGCTTCCCTTTTCATCGTCAGTACCATATGTGGAGTAGAGTGAGTCTGTCCTGAAAAGTTTTTGCTGATTATCTTCAGATATACCAACACCCTCATCAGCAACACTGATCTCAGCAAACCCATTGAGCTTACGGGAAGTTATTGTAACTCTGCCATCCCTTTCTGAATACTTTATGGCATTTGATAAAAGATTACGGATAATTGTCCTGGTCATGTTGATATCTCCCCAAACCATCAGATTTATGTCAACCCTGTCGATTATTTCAACTCCTTTTTCACTGGCATTGGGAGAAAAAAGCTTCAGGTTATCTCCGACAACATCTTTAAGCTGAAAGTTGCCCGGCCTGTAAGTCATTTTGCCTGTCTGTGTACGCGACCACTGCAACAGGTTCTCCAGCAGGTTATTAATCTTTATAACTGATTTATCCAGCTCACCGGCAAGCTCAATCAGCTCCTGATGGCTAAGGTTGTCCATATCCCGTTTCAGTATCCTGGAAAAGCTAACAATTGAGGCGAATGGATTTCTGAGGTCATGAGATATAATCGAGAAAAACTTATCTTTTGTATTGTTGACTGCTATAAGCTCCTTTTCCGATTTTTTCAGCTTCTTATTTATATGTTCAACTTTTTGCTTCTGTTCGGTCAGCCGGTCATTTAATTCCTGAAGTCTGCGGTTGCTTTCACTTATCTCTGCCTTCTGCCTTTCAAGAAGCCGGTTGGTCTGCCTAACCTCCCTGAAGCGGTAATATATTACCAACAGCATTATTACAATCAGTATAATAAACACCAGCAGAAAATTGCGGTAGATCTTCTGCTTTTCAAGGTTCAGCTCATTTACCTGGTTGGCCCGTCTGAGCAACTCGAAGTCTTGTTCCCGGCTCCGTCTGTCGTACATCAGGCGAAGCTCAACCGATCTGCGCCTTCTATCTTCATCATAGATACTGTCCTGAAGCTCCAGAAACCTGTTCTGTAGTTCATATGCCTCCCTGTAATTTCCAAGGGAATACATAAGCTTGCTCATACTCTGGAAAACCTCTGAATTAAATAGAGTTACCTCCACGCTTTCTGTAAGAGCCAGTGCCTGGTCAAGGCAATGACGGGAGTTTTCAAGTTCTCCCATATCAAGATATACCTTTCCAAGGTCATTATATACCTGGGCAAGTCCTCTTTTGTCGCCGACATCGATATAGATATCCTTTGTCCTTTCCAGCTCAGCCGCAGCCTCTGTGAGCCTGCCCTTAAGATGGTATATAATGCCGATATTTCTCATGGTGTAGGCTGTTTCTCGCCTGTCGGGATGTTTTTCCCAAATTTCCAGGGCCGCCTCATTGTATGCAAGTGCCTGCTGGTAATTGCCCTTTTCCTGGCTTACAGATCCAAGATTGGAATAAGAATAGGCCTTGCCTCTTTCGTTTCCGTACTCCTCTTTTATCGCAAGGGAACGCATATGGAACTCCTCTGCATTCTCCAGGTCATTCTGCTGCTGGTAAACCAACCCAATGTTATTCAGCACTTTTGCAGTTGCGGCTACAGAATCAATTTCATTATAAAGGTCAAGGGTGTTGAAGTAATATTCAAGGGCAGTGTCAAAATGACCCCTTCCGTGAAACAGAATACCCATATTGTTCATTGCGCGGGCAACCCCGGATTTGTCTCCGAGATTATCAAATATATGCATTGCCTCAGACGTAAAGTCATAAGCCATTCCAAATTCACCCAGCCTCCAGTAAAGATGGCCCATATTTGTCAGCACCCTTGCAAGTTCACTCTCATAACCCAGGTTTTCTGCAAGGTCAAGCGCCTTTTTTGTGTATTCAAGAGCGCTGGAGGGGCATTCGCGGCGGGCCTCCCAACCAAGGTTTATAAGGGCATCCATTTTCAATGAATCATCCTCCTGGTGGCTGTCAAGATATAGATCATGGTCATTGATATCAGTCTCAGTTCGACCCTGGCAGACCAGGAAGAGGGCCAGAAAACAAATAAGGAGGATCACCCGTATAATGCGCATTTCCATCTGCCTGATTTATAGCAATTAATCTATCAAATAGAAAAGCAAAATTATGTTTTTTCTATTAGATAACAAGTTATTATCCAATAATATCATATCAAACTACTGCCAGTTACATAAATCCAGACATGTTTTTATTAAGTCTAAACAATAATTTGCACTAACCAATAGCACTGTTAGGAAAATAGACATTATTATTATATATTTCGGTACCAGTTGTCTGATTAGAGCCAACAATACATGAATGCTTTCAAACGCATCTATCTTTTCATTCTTCCTCCACAGAGCTGGAGAATGACGGTTATTATCCTGACAGGAATTTTTGCCGGTATTCTGCTACTGGTGGTACATATATCAAACGCGACATCCTACCTGTCGGATGAACCCGAAACCTGCATCAACTGCCATGTAATGTATCCCTATTTTGCATCATGGGATAAAAGCAGCCACGGACGTGAAGCAAGCTGTGCAGAATGCCACGTTCCGCAAGAGAATATATTCAGTAAATACTATGTAAAGGGTACTGACGGGATGAAACATGCCACATACTTTACCTTCAGGTGGGAACCTCAGGTTATCAGGATAAGGGACAGGGGGATTAACGTGGTGCAGCAAAACTGTATCCGTTGCCACATTGATCTCGTGGATATGGTACAGTTGGTTGAGGTATCCGGAAAAACTGCAGCAGAAGGAGACGGCAAACTCTGCTGGGATTGCCATGTTGAAGTACCACACAGCAGCGTCAGGAGCCTCTCGGCGGCTCCTCATGCACTGGTTGAGAGACTCCCTTCCGTTATGCCGGCATGGCTTGAAAAACTTAGCGGGCAGGAATCAGCGCGTTCATCGAGAGTAGTTGAATATCCAAAATAAACCCATTGGTATCATGAAGAGCATAAGAGAAACATCGGAAAGAAAGCCCTGGCTGAACTGGGTGTTGTTTTTTGCAACAGTTGTAATAGTGTTCATAATAGGTTTGTTTGCCGCTTCCATTATTGAAAGGAGAAGCGAGGCACAGCTTTACTTCCAGATGGTGAGCCCGATACCTGAATGGGAGCCTGACAATGAGGTATGGGGCGAGAACTTCCCCCGCCAGTACGAGAGGTATATCATGACACTTGATACAACTTTTGAAAGCAGATATTATGGCTCTGTAATGATAGATTATCTGGAGAAGTATCCCGAACTCGTAGTTATGTGGGCCGGTTATGCATTCTCACGCGACTATAACCAGGGCCGGGGTCACTATCATTCAGTTACAGACGTCCACAATACACTGCGTACAGGGGTGGACCAGCCGGCTACATGCTGGACATGTAAAAGCACAGACGTTCCAAGGATGATGAATGAGATAGGGGTAGAAGCCTTTTACGGCCAGAGCTGGTCCGGAATGGGCCCCAATATCCAAAACCCTATCGGGTGCCAGGATTGCCATGATCCGGAAACAATGAACCTGAGGATTACAAGGCCTGCGCTGGCCGAAGCTTTCGCCAGGCAGGGTATTGACATTAACAATGCAACACGTCAGGAGATGAGGTCACTGGTTTGTGCACAGTGCCATGTGGAGTACTATTTTGCTGAAAACAACTACCTTGTTTTCCCCTGGGACGAAGGATTTTCAGCCGACGCAATGGAAAGGTACAAAGATAGTATAGATCATGTTGACTGGGTACATGCACTAAGCCGGACACCAATGCTCAAAGCTCAGCATCCCGACTACGAACTCTACATGACCGGAATCCATGCCCAGCGGGATGTGTCGTGCGCGGATTGCCATATGCCCTATATGCGTGAAGGCGGTATAAAATATACCGACCACCACCTTGTAAGCCCTTTGGATAAAGTTGATAAGTCCTGCATGGTATGCCACCGCGAGGATGAAGAGGCTCTTGTTTCAAGGGTTTATGAACAACAGGACAGGGTGAGCGAGCTCCGCAGGATCGCAGAGAAAAACCTTGCCAGGGTGCACATCGAAGCAAAACATGCCTGGGATGCCGGAGCAACTGAAGATGAAATGGCTCCTATACTTCAGCTTATCCGCCACTCCCAATGGAGATGGGACTGGGTAGCCGCTGCCAACTCCATGGGCTTTCATTCGCCATCGGAAGCGCTCAGAGTGCTCGCCACATCAATTCAGAAGGCACAGGAGGCAAGCCTGGAGCTGACATCTGTTTTCCGCAGGTATGGTGTTGATTACCCTATCGAAATGCCTGATCTTTCAACCAAAGAGAATGCGCAGGAGTTCATTGGCCTTGACATGGAGCAGATAAGAGGAGAGAAACAGGAGTGGAAAAACAATGTGTTACCAGAATGGCTAAGCCAACGGTAACTGATCCGGTATTACTCAATATTTATTCCGGCAATTGCTTCGTTTATATTTAGGATGGTGTCTCCGACCTTCTCGCATGAAGTGATCAGTTTATTGAAATAAAAAGCACTCTTTACGTGGCTTGGATCCTTCTCCATATCAACAATGACTGTGTCCCTTACCTGATCGCGGAATGAATTAATACTCTTTTCGAGTTCAGTAGCCTTTTGAAGGCTTGCCCGTGCCTCCAGTGTACTCACCTGCATATTATTCAGCATCAGTTCAAAAGCATTATTTACCAGCTTGAACATCTCAAACAGGTCGCTTCGCTGGGCCGGGGTAAAGTATATCTTTTCCTTTTTCTTGTCGGCCAGTACTGAAGACATCTTAAAGCATACATCTCCTATTTTTTCAATCTCACTGCTTACAACACGCATCCGTCGGAGTTCCTCAGCAGCCTGTCCGCTGAGATGCCTACGTGATATTTTTATAAGAAAAGTGGTGATCTCAACCTCTACCCTGTCGGTGATCTCCTCATACTTGCTTACCTTTTCAAGGATGTTCTTGAACTCACCCTTGTCGGTCTCGATTATCATGGCCGGAATGAAGTTAAACATCCTGTGTGCAAGTTCTGCGTACCTGCGTACCTCTTTCTTTGCCTGGAAAACTGACAGTTCTGCCATATGCAGAAAACCGCTGCTGAAATATTCCAGTTGCGGACGTTCAAACTTCTTGCCCCTTGACGGCAATACAAACTCTACAATCTTGACCAGGTACTTAATGAACCCGATAAGCAGAACGGTATTGGTAATATTAAAAATTGTATGGAATATCGAAAGTCCTATAGGTATCATGGTAGGATTATGCATTGGCGAACCCAGACCGAAGTAGACCATGAAATAGTCAATTTTATCAAGGAAGAACCTGAACAGAATCAGCATCCAGATAATACCTATGATATTGAATATGGTATGTGCAAGGGCTGTACGCTTTGCGTAAACATTACCTACCAGGGCAGCCAGGTTGGCTGTAATCGTTGTACCAATATTCTCGCCGAGAACGATGGCTGCACCATGTTCATATCCTATCCATCCATAATTACACATTACCAGTGTCAGGGCCATTGTGGCGCTCGACGACTGCAGCACAATTGTAAGCAGAGTTCCCAGGCCAAGAAATAAAAATGTCGAATACACACCATAGTCGGTAAGTTCCTGGATAAACCTGAACATCTCCGGATTGGTCTCCAGGTCGGGAACAGATCCCCTTAAAAAGTCAAGCCCCATAAACAGAAGGGCAAACCCCAGTAATATCTGGCCCATTGAGTTGAAGCGTTCCCTGGAATTCAAAAGCAGTGGAAAGCTGACACCTATAAGTGGAAGTGAAAGTGCAGAAATATTGAGCTTGAAGCCGAGCAGGGAAATAAGCCAGGCAGTTGTGGTGGTACCTATGTTAGCACCCATTATCACCCCAACTGACTGGACAAGTGACATCAGTCCGGCGTTTACAAAACTCACCACCATTACAGTTGAGGCCGATGAAGACTGAACCAGGGTGGTAAGCAAAAAGCCGGTAAATACTCCGATAAAACGGTTGGAGGTCATTGCGGCCAGTATTGACCGCATCCTGTCGCCGGCAAACCTTTGTATCCCCTCGCTCATAGTCTTCATTCCAAACAGGAAGAGACTGAGTGAACCAAACAGAGTCAGGAAATCAAAAAAGCTAAAGTCCATATTATCAATTGCTTGGCTGCCCCGATTATAAACCTGCTAAGCTATATTGCGCAAATATCCGTATTTTTTACCAACCTGTACAAGGCCCCTGATCAAAAGGAGATATTTTAACCTAAACTTAATATATAATGAACTTTTCGCTGTAAGGTATCATGTTTTCACCCGTTACCCTGATAAGGTATACTCCAACCGTCAAATGCTCAGTATCAATTGGATGGCGCTCTAAACCGCCGTCTGAAAAAGATTTCCAGCCCTTTATATACCGGCCTGAAGCGGTATATATCTCAAACCTTATCATTCCCGCTGCACCTTCCAGGATTATCCCGGGCGGACTGCCCGGCACATTTACCAAATATATATTCTCGGTGCTTTCCTGCATGAGAGGCACATTCGTTTCCACATCCGTAACCACCATTCTCAACTTAACCGGCAAATGATCCGACATATTGTACAGGGCATCTATTACTTCAGGTGGTTCACTCTGATTTGGCGGGTCAATAAGCGATTTGTTAAACCGATGTCCGTCCTGTCCTATGGTTTTATAACTGTCTTCCAGATACCTTAAACCGTGAGTGCCGTCCATAACGGCAGAAGTTACAATTATCTGGTCATAGCGGTCGTCAAGCCCACCGCTAACAAAGCAATCGTGATAGTCAGTCCGGGGGCTCTGTGTATGGTAAAGTGCCATCTCCGGATTGTTGAACCATACTCCAGGGCTATCAATTGGATCATAAAAACGGATATTCTCATGTGGGTTATATGTCAGTAATTGATATGCCTGTTCGTAGGAGGAGTTCATGTTAAAATCGCCCATGAACACTATACTACCGGACAGATCCATTCCGGTTAGTCCACTTAATACGGCTTTAATTTCCTGCTCGCGAGTTTGCTGGTCACCAACCCTGCTGCCGGCTTTAAGATGAGCGACTACAAGGTGGACAAATACCGTATCGGCGCCATTATCCAGCTCAGGGTCATTGTAGTACAGTGAGTAAAGGTTTATATCCCTTACTATACCGGCAATTACCGCCTCATCATACAGTGTGAACTTTTCGGTATTGAAAAAAAGCATATTTACCAGATTTGAACCTGCGGTATTCGTAAATTCTGCATGTGCATATTCTGGGGCGCCTTCCCGGTTAATTACGTTATTCAGAATACGTGCCGCAAGATCGGCAGAAGGCCCCATCTCATTAACAGCGAACAGATCCGGTGTGGTATGGTCAAATATAGTCCTGAGGTATTCGTCCTTATTGTCAATATTGTTGTTGTCGGGACGGCAAAATGAAGTGTAGTGCCCGTAAAAAAGAAGGTTATACACCATTACTGAAACAGTGTCTTTGGGTGCCGCCGCAAGCAGCTTGCCCAATAAGAGTATAAGGGCAAGAAGTATGGTTTTCCTGAATATCATATAAGGACATTAACCACATTATACACCAATACCTCTCATGCATACATGAAAGGTATTGGAAATAAACGGCCCGGGGGCCTATTTTATAAACCTGAAGGATTTCCCGGGATATTGAGCTGTTTCCCCGAGTATCTCCTCAATACGCAGCAACTGATTATATTTTGCAATCCTCTCCGAGCGGCATGCAGAACCGGTCTTGATCTGTCCGGTACCAAGCGCCACAGCAAGGTCTGCTATAGTTGTATCCTCGGTTTCTCCCGAGCGATGTGAAATTACCGCTGTATAGTGGTTTTTGTATGCAAGGTTGACCGCTTCAATAGTCTCTGTAAGGGTACCAATCTGATTAACCTTGACCAGAATGGAGTTTCCTACATTCTTGTCGATGCCCTGCTGCAAGCGCTTGACATTGGTTACAAAAAGGTCATCACCAACCAACTGGATCTTGTTGCCAAGTTTGCTTGTCATAAGCTGCCATCCGTCCCAGTCGTCTTCATCCAGACCATCCTCTATCGAGATGATGGGGTACTTATTAACCCAGTCAGCCCAGTATTCGACCATTTCAGAAGGAGTCAGCTTGTCGCCGGATGACTTGTGCAGGTGGTACACCTTTTCATCTTTCAAAAAGAACTCACTGGCAGCAGGGTCAAGGGTAATGAAAATATCCTCACCCGGTTTGTAGCCTGCATTTTCAGTAGCCTCGAGGATAAGCTGTACAGCTTCCTCGTTCGACTTAAGGTTTGGGGCAAAACCACCTTCATCTCCTACACTTGTGCTGTAACCCTTTTTCTTGAGAACAGACTTGAGATTATGAAATATTTCAGCACCCATCTGTATTGCCCGGGTGAATGACTCAGCACCTACCGGCATGATCATGAATTCCTGAAAGTCAACAGAGTTATCTGCATGTGAACCCCCATTCAGTATATTCATCATCGGCATGGGAAGTGTGTTTGCGTTTACACCGCCAATATACCTGAAAAGTGGCTGGCCGGTTTCCTGGGCTGCTGCATTGGCAACTGCCAGAGATACACCAAGGATGGCATTTGCACCAAGGGTAGCCTTATTAGGAGTACCGTCAATATCAAGCATAGTTTTATCTATAAGTGCCTGATCGGTTACATGGTATCCCTTAAGTTCGTTATTCAAGGTCGTATTTACGTTATTTACGGCTTTCTTAACACCCTTTCCAAGATAGGACTTTTTATCGCCGTCGCGAAGTTCAACAGCTTCGTGTACACCGGTTGAGGCACCTGACGGAACAGCTGCCCGCCCGAGAATTCCGTTCTCGGTGATCACCTCTACCTCTACTGTGGGATTTCCTCTGGAGTCAAGGATTTGCCTTGCGTGAATGTTGATAATTGCACTCATAATATCTTTTTTTTTAAAAAAAAGGATAAAGCAGTGTCTGTCACTTTATCCTTTTAAGTTTCTTAATAAATTCCGGGTTTATTTGTCGGCCTTTTCTTCAGGCTCATCTTTGTCTTTCTCAGTGTCTTTTTCGGCTTCTTCTGCCTTGTTTTCCACAGTTTCCTCAGGCTTTTCCTGTGTTGGAGCTTCGACTGGCTCTTTAGTTTTCACTTCAGCTGCAACCTCCTCACCAGCAGCCTGCTGCTGAACCTGAGTTGTAGCTTCCTCCTGCTCGTTGCCTGATTTCTTTCCGCGGCGGCGACCTCTTCTGGTACGCTTCTGGGAAGTTTCCTCTTCGGTGCTTAGCATTGCTGTATTATAGTCAACAAGTTCTATAAAGCACATCTCTGCGGCATCACCCTTGCGGAAACCAGTCTTCAATATCCTTGTGTATCCACCCGGTCGCTCGGCCACTTTTTGTGCAACCTCACGAAACAGCTCACTTACTGCATGCTTGTTTTTCAAATATGAAAACACCGTACGGCGCGAGTGGGTCGAATCGATCTTCGACCTTGTTATCAGAGGTTCCACATATACGCGCAAGGCCTTTGCTTTAGCAACAGTTGTATTGATACGCTTATGGAGTATCAATGCGCAGGCCATACTCGATAAAGTCTCCTTTCGATGGGCCGCCTTCCTCCCTAAACTGTTAATTTTATTCCTGTGTCTCATTTTTCAGTTATTCCTTATCTAATTTGTACTTCGAAAGGTTCATTCCAAAGCTCAGGTTCTTTGACTTAATAAGTTCCTCAAGTTCTGTAAGTGACTTTTTCCCAAAGTTTCTGAACTTCAACAGATCATGCTTGTTCAGGGCTACCAGGTCAGCAAGAGTTTCAATATCTGCAGCCTTAAGGCAATTAAGTGCCCTGACCGAAAGATCTAGATCTACAAGTTTTGTCTTCAGAAGCTGGCGCATGTGCAGTGAGTTTTCGTCAAACTCTTCGCTTGTGGCCTTTTCCTCAGTGTCAATTGTGATCTTCTCATTCGAAAACAGCATAAAGTGCATGATAAGTATTCTCGCCGCCTCTTTAAGTGCTTCCTTTGGAGTTATTGAACCGTCAGTCAGTATCTCTATCACCAGCTTTTCATAGTCCGTTTTCTGTTCAACCCGATAGTCTTCAACGTGATATGTAACATTTTTGATTGGCGTGAAGATAGAGTCAACAGGGATAACCCCAATAGTGGGATTAAGCCCCTTGTTCTCCTCAGCGGGTACATACCCTCTTCCCTTATCAATGGTTACCTCCATCGAGAGCTTTATGTCAGGCTCCATATTGCAGATAACAACATCGGGGTTCAGCACCTGAAAGTTAGCAAGTGAGTCATTCAGATCACCTGCCTTAAACTGTTCTTTCCCTGTTATATTAACTATAAACTTCTCTGATTCAGCATCCTCTATGTGACTCTTGATCCGGATCTGCTTGAGATTGAGAATAATCTCGGTTACATCCTCAACTACGCCCTTGATAGTGGAAAACTCGTGCTCTACTCCCTCAATTTTCACTGAAGTAATGGCAAAACCTTCAAGGGATGAGAGCAGTATTCTTCTGAGTGCATTGCCAATAGTTATACCATAACCAGGTTCCAACGGCCTGAACTCAAACTTACCCAAGCGGTCGTCAGACTCAAGCATGATAACCTTATCCGGTTTTTGAAAAGCTAAAATTGCCATTGGTTTTTGTTTTTTTTGTTGAATAAGAAAAAATGTGCATTACTTGGAGTACAATTCCACTATAAGCTGCTCCTTGATGTTCTCAGGTATCTCTTCCCTTTCAGGTAAATTCATGAACTTGCCTTTTTTCATATCCTGATCCCATTCAAGCCAGCTGAAACTAACTGACCTTGACGCCAGGGAGTCCTCTATAACCTCAAGGCTCTTTGATTTTTCACGCACTCCAATGATGTCGCCCGGACGCACTGTATATGAAGGTATATTAACAACCTTGTCGTTGACCGTTATATGACGATGTCCGACCAGCTGACGGGCTGCCCTGCGCGTTGGTGCAATACCAAGCCTGAAAACAACATTGTCAAGGCGTGACTCCAGGAGCTGGAGCAGTATCTCTCCGGTAATACCTTTTTTGCGTACGGCTCTCTTGAAAGTGTTTAAGAACTGCTTTTCAAGCAGACCGTATGTATATTTTGCCTTTTGCTTCTCCAGAAGCTGTACGCCGTACTCCGACTTTTTCCTCCTCTTTTTCATCTGCCCGTGCTGTCCCGGCGGGTAGTTCTTCTTCTCAAAAGCTTTGTCAGCACCAAAGATAGGATCCCCGAACTTGCGGGCTATCTTGGTTGTTGGACCTGTATATCGTGCCATATTATTACTGTGATTCTTTATTGTTTGACATTAGACTTAAAGATGTTATACCCTTCTTCTCTTAGGCGGGCGGCATCCGTTATGCGGCAATGGTGTTACATCCATTATCTCGGTCACATCCAGTCCGGCCGAATGCAATGTTCGTATAGCTGACTCCCTGCCTGAACCAGGACCCTTGATAAACACCTTAATCTTCCTCATACCCAGGTCATATGCTATTTTTGCAGCATCCCCGGCTGCCATCTGTCCGGCATAAGGAGTGTTTTTCTTCGAACCCCTAAAACCCATCTTGCCGGCCGAGGACCAGGATATAACCTGCCCCTGCTGATTCGTTATTGTAACGATAATGTTATTAAAAGAAGCAAAAATGTGGGCCTGGCCGAGGGGCTCCACCTTTACTACTCTCTTCTTGGCACCCCTGGCGCCTTTGGTTGTTTTTGCCATAATTAATTACTGTTTTTCTTCTGATCAAGGGGCACTTGCAGTACCCGCTTCATTTATTTGGTTGCCTTTTTCTTGTTTGCAACAGTTTTCTTCTTACCCTTCCTGGTACGTGCATTGTTCTTTGTCTTCTGTCCTCTGAGAGGCAAACCAATACGGTGACGGATACCACGGTAACATCCGATATCCATAAGCCGCTTTATGTTCATCTGCACCTCCGAACGAAGAGACCCTTCTACCTTAAACTCCTCGTTAATGACATTACGTACCTTGGTAAGCTCCTGGTCATCCCAGTCCTCTACTTGCTTATCCGGGTCAACACCCGCCTTTTCAAGGATTTTACGGGCATTGCTCTGACCAATGCCATAAATGTATGTAAGGCTGATTACACCTCTTTTTTTTCTTGGAATATCGACTCCAGCTATACGTGCCATATTTGTTTTTTTCTGTTGTTGTAAATTCTATCCCTGACGTTGTTTGAATTTGGGGTTCTTTTTATTTATTACATAAATCTTCCCCTTCCTCCGAACTACTTTGCAATCGGAGCTCCTTTTCTTTACCGACACTTTTACTTTCATTGTATTTTCTATTAAACGTGTTTCCTATTTATATCTGAATGTAATACGTCCTTTGGTAAGGTCATAGGGCGACATCTCCACCTTGACCTTGTCGCCGGGCAAAATCTTTATGTAATGCATTCTCATCTTGCCTGATATATGGGCCGTAATAACATGGCCGTTCTCAAGCTCTACCCTGAACATCGCATTGCCCAGTGATTCTAAAACAGTTCCGTCTTGTTGTATGGATGGTTGTTTTGCCATTTGATCTATCTAATAATGACTGAATTGTATTTGTTTTCCTTTAATGATTCTTCAATCAAACTAAAAGTAGAAAGCATTTCAGGCTTACCGTCGATCACGGCCACCGTGTGCTCGTAATGTCCGGAAGGTTTCCTGTCTGCCGTCCTGATTGTCCATCCATCCTTTTCCTGGACCACAAACCGCTTCCCCATATTTATCATCGGTTCAATCGCAACCACCAAACCCTCCTTTATTAATTCGCCCATACCTTTTTTACCGAAGTTCGGAAGCTCGGGTGGTTCATGCAAATTACGTCCCACTCCGTGTCCTACCAACTCCCTGACTACTGAATACCCGGCTTTTTCAGCAGTATTCTGTATCGCCCATGAAACATCCCCAAGGGTGTTTCCTGCAACAAGCTGCTCAATTCCGTCGAGTAGCGATTTATAGGTGACCTTCAAAAGTCTTTTCTTTTCATCGCTTATCTCCCCAACGGCAAAAGTATATGCAGAATCACCGTAGAAGCCATTTTTCAGCACCCCGCAATCAATTGAGAGTATATCTCCTTCCATTACAGGATTGTCGCTCGGAAAGCCGTGTACTATGACTTCATTTGGCGAAATGCATAATGAGTAGGGAAACCCTTGGTATCCCTTGAACCCGGGTACAGCTCCGTGGTCACGGATAAAACCTTCCGCTATCCGGTCGAGCTCTATTGTAGTGACCCCTGGCCGGATATGTTTTGCCACTTCAGCATGGGTCCTGGCAACAAGTAAAGAACTTTCACGTATTAATTCAATCTCTTCTCTGGTTTTGTACTGAATCATCTTCTGTTTTTAAGTTTAGCCGGTCATGCCGATCGGTGACGAACGGCCTTTGATACGTCCGGACTTTGTAAGTCCGTCATAGTGACGCATCAGCAGGTGGCTTTCTATCTGCTGAAGGGTATCTAGTACAACACCAACCATGATAAGCAGTGATGTGCCGCCAAAGAACTGGGCAAATTGTCCTGTTACGCCCATCAGACTAACAAGTGCAGGCATGATGGCTACGAATGCAAGGAAAAGTGACCCAGGCAATGTAATGCGTGACATCACATTATCAATAAACTCAGCTGTCCGCTTCCCTGGTTTTACCCCGGGAATGAACCCGCCGTTCTTTTTCATATCTTCGGCCATCTGGTTGGGATTAACTGTAACAGCCGTATAAAAATAAGTAAACAGAATAATCAGTATTGCAAAAGTAAAATTATACCAGAATCCCGTAAAGTTTGACATGGTAGCTGCAAAACCGCTAAGCGCTTCCGAAAACCCTGCCAAAGTTATCGGTATGAACATTATCGCCTGTGCAAATATTATTGGCATTACTCCGGCTGCATTGACCTTAAGGGGGATATACTGACGAACACCCCCGTACTGGCGGTTACCTACCACTCTCTTTGCAAACTGCACCGGGATCCGTCGCTGACCCTGCACCAGTAGTATCACAAGCACAACTACACTCATAAGTATTACAAGCTCCAGCAGGAATATAACCAGACCACCGCCTGCTGCCTCCATACGGGCAATAAATTCAGCCGCTAATGCAAACGGAAGCTGTGCGATTATACCGATCATTATTATAAGCGAGATACCGTTACCAATACCCCTTTCAGTGATTCTTTCACCCAGCCACATTACGAACATCGTCCCGGAAATAAGGATTACCACGGATGATATCATAAAATAGAAGGAAGGACCGGTTGACCCGGGATCGAACGGAGATATGGCTTCAGCCGGCAACTGCGCTACAAGGTTTGCAAGGTAGGCAGGAGCTTGTGCAGCCGTTATGAAAACAGTCAGATACCTCGTGATCTGATTAATCTTCTTTCTTCCGCTTTCACCCTCCTTCTGAAGCCTCTGGAAATACGGAACCGCAACACCCAGAAGTTGGATTATAATGGATGCACTGATATATGGCATAATACCAAGTGCAAAGATGGAGGCGTTTGAAAATGCACCTCCCGAAAACATATTGAGAAGCCCAAGCAGTCCGTCCTGTGTCTGAGCCTGCAGTGCCTGAAGCTGATGCGGATCAACGCCTGGCAGTACCACATATGATCCAAGACGGTATATCAGTATAATACCCAATGTATTGATTATCCTGATACGCAGGTCTTCAATATTGTAGATGTTAATTAAGGTCTGAATAAATCTTTTCATTCCTGAGCTTTATATCCGGTTTACAGTTCCTCCATTTGCCTCAATTGCCTTGACGGCAGTTTCAGAAAAGGCATGGGCGCTAATATTGATCCTGGCATTCAGTTTGCCCTTACCAAGTACCTTGACCTTTTCATTCTTTGAAACAAGGCCGTTGCTTATCAGGGTGTTCAGGTCGATCGTATCAGTTCCTTTACTTTCTACAAGTTTCTGAAGGGTACCGAGATTGACAGGCTGGTACTCCACACGATTACGGTTCTTGAAACCAAATTTCGGGACTCGCCTGGCCAGCGGCATCTGACCTCCTTCAAAACCTGCCTTACGCGAAAATCCAGCACGGGATTTTGCTCCCTTGTGGCCCCTGGTAGCTGTATCGCCTGCACCAGATCCTTCTCCTCTTCCGATGCGCTTTCTTTGCCTGACTGACCCCCTTGCCGGCTTAAGATTACTTAGATCCATTATATATTGTAAATTTAATGATATTGAACAAAACAGTATTATTCACTGACCTCTTCTATAGAGAGTAAATGCCTGACCTTATTGATCATACCTTCTACCTGAGGTGTAGCATTGACCACAACAGGGCGGTGCAACTTTCTCAACCCTAGTGCATCAAGGGTCCTTTTCTGTACCGCGGGCCTGCCGATCCTGCTTCTTATCTGAGCTATCTTGTATTTTTTCATTTTCCGCTTTTTATCAGATTAGCCGTTAAATACTTTTTCAACACTTACACCACGCTGCTGTGCCACGGCAAACGGATCCCTGAGTCTAATCAGGGCATCTATCGTGGCCTTAACGACACTATGCGGGTTTGAAGACCCCTTTGACTTTGCAAGGACATCGGTTACACCAACACTTTCCAGTACCGCACGCATGGCACCACCGGCTATAACACCGGTACCGTGAGCGGCAGGCTTTATTAGTACCCTGGCACCACTGTACTTACCTTCCTGAGAATGAGGGATAGTACCTTTATAAATAGGTACCTTTATAAGGTGCTTCTTGGCATCGTCTATTCCCTTGCTTATGGCTGTTGTAACCTCCTTTGCCTTTCCGAGGCCAAAACCTACTACTCCATTCTCGTTACCTACCACTACAATGGCAGAGAAGCTGAAAGTACGGCCACCCTTGGTAACTTTGGTAACACGCTGTATGCTGACGAGTCTGTCTTTAAATTCGATCTCGCTTGACTTAACCTTTTTAATGTTTACGTTTGCCATAATTTAGAATTTTAAGCCTCCTTCCCTGGCGCCTTCAGCCAATGATTTAACTCTTCCGTGGTACAGGTAACCGTTACGGTCGAATACGATATTCTCAATACCAGCTTCACGGGCTTTTTCTGCCAAAACCTTTCCAACTTCCCTGGCCTTTTCTGATTTTGTCAGTTTCTTCTCGCCACTCTCAATTGTGTTTGAAGAGGCTGAAACAATCGTCCTGCCCTGGAGGTCATCGATTATCTGTCCATAGATAGTTTTGTTGCTGCGGAATACAGACAATCTTGGTTTCTCTGCCGTGCCCTGTACCTTTTTCCTGACACGGTATTTTATTCTTGTTCTTCTGTCGAGTTTCTTTCTTGTTACCATCCTTGTAAAGGAATTTTAATTAATTACCACTATTTTGCGGCAGCAGCCTTGCCGGCCTTGCGCCTTATTACCTCACCCTGGTATAGGACACCTTTGCCCTTGTAAGGCTCGGGTTTGCGCAGGGACCTTATTTTAGCAGCGACCTGTCCGATAAGCTGCTTGTCATGAGATTCGAGTATAATAGTCGGGTTCTTACCCCTTTCGGTAACGGTTTGAACCTTGACCTCATCGGGCAGTTCAAAGAAAATGCTGTGAGAATATCCAAGTGAAAGCTCCAGCAACTGTCCGTTGTTAGAAGCTTTATAGCCTACACCTACAAGTTCCTGTACTATTTTGTAACCCTCTGATACCCCAACAACCATATTGTTTATAAGGGCCCTGTAAAGTCCGTGAAGGGCTTTGAGGCGTTTTTCTTCACCAAGGCGCTCCAGGACAACTTCGTTATCCTTTACCGTTACCTTGATACCAGGGTCAACATCCTGGCTCAGTTCACCCTTGGGTCCCTTAACGGCAACTACATTGTTGTCCGATACCTTAACGGTAACACCCTCGGGAATATTTACTGGAAAGTTTCCTATTCGTGACATTTGTAACTCTTTTAGCTTACGTAACAAATAATTTCTCCACCCACATTCTGTTTCCGGGCTTCCTTGTCGGTCATCATGCCCTTCGAAGTAGAAACAACTGCTATACCCAGTCCGTTGAGAACCCGCGGCAGCTCCTTGCTGTTTGCGTAACGGCGGAGTCCCGGACTGCTTACCCTCTGCAGATCATTAATAGCGGGCAGTTTGGTAACCGGATGATACTTAAGGGCTATTTTTATGGTAGGAGGCATTTTGTCATCCTCGAATTTGTAGTTCAAAATATAGCCCTTGTCAAACAGGATCTTGGTAATGCCCTTTTTGACGTTTGATGCAGGAATCTCTACAACCCTGTGGTTGGACCTGATGGCATTCCTTATTCTTGTCAGATAGTCTGCAATTGGATCGGTTATCATTTTAAAAAAATAAAAAGTTACTTTTAATAATACTTACCAGCTTGCTTTGGTTACACCCGGGATCAATCCCTTGTTGGCCATTTCCCTGAAGTTTATACGGGAAATACCGAACTGGCGCATATAGCCCTTAGGCCTGCCCGTAAGCATGCAACGGTTGTGCAACCTAACGGGAGAGGCATTTTTGGGGAGCTTTTGCAATCCCTCCCAGTCGCCCTTTGCTCTCAGTTCTGCCCTTTTCGCGGCATATTTCTTAACAAGCTTTGCTCTTTTAAGCTCTCTGGCTTTCATGGATTCTTTTGCCATGATATATACTATTTATTCTGGTTTTTAAATGGTACTCCAAATTCTCTGAGCAGGGCAAAGGCTTCACGGTCTGTATTTGCCGTTGTTACGAAGCTTATGTCCATGCCGTTTATCTTGTTTACCTTATCTATATTGATTTCGGGGAAGATTATCTGCTCCGGCACACCGAGAGAATAATTACCCCTGCCGTCAAATCCCTTTTCATTCACACCCTTGAAATCGCGGATACGGGGAAGCGAAACAGCAATAAGCCTGTCGAGGAATTCGTACATCTTATGTCCCCTAAGGGTAACCCTAACTCCTATGGGCATTCCCCTCCTAAGCTTAAAGTTGGATATATCCTTTTTTGACTTTGTGGGCACGGCTTTCTGACCAGCTATAAGAGTCATTTCCTCAATAGCATTGTCAAGGATCTTCTTGTCAGTAATTGCCTCACCAACACCCTGGTTCAGACTGATCTTCAACAGCCTTGGCACCTGCATGGAGTTTGAATAACCAAACTCCTTCATAAGAGCAGGAATGATCTCCTTTTCGTATCTTTCCTTAATTCTAGGTTTATAGCTCATTACTTGATTTCCTCCCCTGTCTTTTTGGAATATCTAACCAAACGGTTTTCTTCGTTTAACCTTCTGCCAACCCTTGTGGCATTTCCCTTGTTGTCAACCAGCATCAGGTTGGAAACATTAATACTAGCTTCCTTCTTAACTATTCCTCCCTGTGGGTTGGACGCATTTGGCTTTGTATGCTTCGACACCATATTAATGCCCTCAACAAATGCCCTGCGCTTTTTAATGTCAACCATAAGGACCTTGCCTGTGGCTCCCTTTTCATTGCCTGCAATTACCTTTACGGTGTCACCTTTTTTGATATGTAGTTTGGGATGCATAATCTGTTTTTTACGGGTTACAACACTTCGGGTGCCAATGAAACAATTTTCATAAACTGTTTTTCACGCAACTCCCTTGCAACCGGGCCAAAAATACGCGTTCCACGCATTTCCTCAGTAGCAGTGAGCAGCACTACCGCATTGTCGTCAAACTTAATATAACTTCCATCTTGTCTTCTTACATGCTTTTTGGTTCGAACGACCACTGCCTTTGACACGGTGCCCTTTTTAATATTGCCCGAAGGCAGGGCGTCTTTTACCGTTACGATAATCTTGTCACCGATGCCGGCGTATCTGCGGCGGGTGCCTCCAAGCACTCTGATGCAAAGCACCTCTTTGGCTCCACTGTTATCCGCCACCGCTAGTCTGGACTCTTGCTGTATCATAATTACTTAGCTCTTTCAAGGATTTCAACTAATCTCCAACATTTACTCTTGCTCAGAGGCCTGGTTTCCATGATCCTGACCGTGTCACCAATATTGCACTCATTTTTCTCGTCATGAGCCATGAAACGGGATGTACGCTTTACGAACTTACCGTACTTGGGATGCCTTACCCTGCGCAGAACTTCTACTACGACAGACTTGTCCATCTTGTTGCTTACAACAAGGCCTGTTCTTTCTTTTCTGGGATTTCTGGTTTCCATTTTAACAAATTGATTATTTCGTTTCTTCTATTTCCCTCTTCCGCAACTCAGTGAGGATGCGGGCAACAGTTCTGCGATAATCCTTTATCTTCATCGGGTTCTCCAATGGTGATACCGCATGGTTCATTTTCAGCTTGCGCAATTGCTTCTTCTCCTCGTCCAAACGCTCACGTAGCTCGCTGATTGACATTTCTCGTATTACATTCTGCTTCATCTTTGCGCTGATTTAATTTTTTACAGCTTATCCGCCCTGGCATTCCCTGTTGGCGGCTTGCGGCCTTATAGATAGCCTGCAAAAAGGCTGCAAAGTTACAATTTTTTTCCTAATTCCCGGTTTATTTCAAACATAATCTCTTCTTACCACAAACTTGGTGGTTATAGGGAGTTTCTGCGATCCGAGCCTCATTGCCTCACGTGCGGTTTCAATATTAACACCATCCGCTTCGAAGAGTATCCTTCCCGGGCTTACCCTGGCAACAAAATACTCAGGGGCACCCTTACCTTTACCCATCCTAACCTCGGCTGGTTTTTTCGTAACAGGCTTGTCAGGAAAAATTCTTATCCAAAGTTGTCCTTCACGCTTCATACGGCGGGTTATTGCCTGACGCGCAGCCTCAATCTGGCGACCTGTTATCCAGCTCTCAGCAAGGGCCTTAATGCCAAAAGAACCGAACGCGAGTTCAGCACCGCGTTTGGTGTTACCCTTCATGCGGCCCTTCTGCATTTTCCTGTATTTGGTTTTCTTAGGCTGTAACATTACTATATATATATTTTACTTAATTGACATTACTTCTTCCTTCTTCCTCCGAAGCGTCCGCCTCCCTGGCGTCCTCCTCCTCCCCTCGAAGGTTCCTCAGTAAATGGGGTGAGTTCAGGCTTGCCAAATATCTCGCCGCGGCAAATCCAGACTTTTACACCGATACGACCGTATGTGGTATGTGCCTCAACACTTGCGTAATCTATATCAGCTCGAAGAGTATGCAAGGGAATCCTGCCTTCCTTGTAGGTTTCATTACGAGCCATTTCAGCTCCGCCAAGACGTCCGCTTACCATAACCTTGATACCTTCAGCACCGAGCCTCATTGTGCTCGATATTGAGGTTTTTACAGCACGCCTGAAAGATATACGACCTTCGATCTGTTTTGCAACATTCTGTGCGACCAGAAAAGCATCCAGCTCCGGACGCTTTATCTCGCTGATATTTATCTGAATTTCCTTGTTTGTGATCTTTTTAAGCTCTTCCTTAAGCTTGTCGACTTCCTGGCCGCCTTTTCCGATAATGATGCCAGGGCGCGCGGTATTGATATTTACCGTAACGAGTTTAAGTGTCCTTTCTATAAAGATCTTAGACACACCGGCCTTTGCCAGACGAGCGTACAGATATTTACGTATCTTGTCGTCTTCAACAAGTTTGGCAGCATACTTCTTCCCGCCATACCAGTTTGAGTCCCATCCTTTTATAACACCAAGCCTGAGGCCGATTGGATTTGTCTTTTGTCCCATTCTGAGAAATATTTATTCGTTTTTATTTTTACTGTCAACAAAAATGGTCACGTGATTGGAACGCTTCCTGATCCGGTGAGCCCTTCCCTGTGGGGCCGGCCTGAGCCTCTTGAGCATCCTTGCACCATCCACATAAATTGATTCTACATAAAGATTGGCGTCCTCAATACGTACACCCTCATTTTTGCTTTGCCAGTTGGCTATTGCCGACATAAGCAACTTTTCAAGTCGCTGTGCCGCTTCCTTTTTTGTATAGCGCAATATTGCCAGGGCTTTATTCACTTCCTGTCCCCTTATCAGATCTGCGACCAGCCGCATCTTCCTGGGCGATGTGGGGCAGTTTCTCAGCCTGGCAAAATACTGAGTCTGTCTCTCTTCCTTGAGTTTTTCAGCCCTGATATGTTTTCTTAATCCCATTGTGATATCTTATTTATTTTTTGGCTTTATCCTTTTTACCTGCATGCCCCCTGAATATACGTGTTGGTGCAAACTCTCCCAGCTTATGGCCAACCATGTTCTCGGTGATGTACACGGGAATGAATTTGTTGCCGTTGTGAACTGCGATCGTAAGCCCGACGAATTCAGGAGATACAATTGAAGCCCTTGACCAGGTCTTAATAACAGACTTCTTGCTGCTGCCAGCCATTGCAAGTACCTTCTTCTCCAGTTTATAGTGTATATAGGGGCCTTTTTTTAATGAACGACTCATAACTCTTTAGTTTTTCCTTAATAAAGACAAATTATTTTTTCTTTCTTTCCAAAATGAGCCTGTTGGAAGCCTTCTTCCTGTTACGGGTTTTAAAGCCTTTTGCAGGCAAGCCTTTACGGCTTCTGGGGTGTCCGCCCGAAGCCCTGCCTTCGCCACCGCCCATCGGGTGATCAACAGGATTCATTACAACCGGACGGGTCCTTGGTCTGCGTCCAAGCCAGCGGCTGCGTCCTGCCTTGCCCGACATTTCATGCATGTGGTCAGGATTTGAAGTACTTCCGATGGTTGCCTTGCAGGTTACAAGAACCAGACGCACCTCTCCGGATGGCAGTTTCAGTGCAGCATACTTCCCTTCACGGGATGTTAGCTGTGCATAGGTACCGGCACTGCGTGCCATTTTGCCACCCTGCCCCGGCTGAAGTTCTATATTGTGTACAACACTTCCGAGCGGTATATCACGCAGGTAAAGGGCATTGCCAATGTCGGGTGACGCTTTTTCTCCCGACATTACCGTTTGGTCAACCTTCAGCCCCACTGGGGCAACTATGTATCTTTTCTCACCGTCAGCATAATAAAGCAGGGCAATACGCGCCGAACGGTTAGGGTCATACTCAATACTCTTAACGGTAGCAGGGATGCCATCCTTATTGCGCTTGAAATCAATTATGCGGTATCTTTTCTTGTGACCACCGCCGATATAGCGCATTGTCATCTTACCCTTGTTATTCCTGCCACCTGATTTGCTCATTCCCCTTACAAGGGATTTTTCCGGTCTGGTTGCAGTAATATCATCAAAAGCGCTGATAACCTTGTTGCGCTGTCCTGGTGTCGTGGGTTTAAACTTTTTTAAAGCCATGGATCCTTATATATTGCTGTAAAAATCAATTGTCTGGCCCTCGTCTAAAGTGACAATGGCCTTTTTAAAATCACTCTTTTTGCCTGTCTGGAATCCGGTACGGGTATATCTCATCTGGCGTTTGCCAAAAAAGACCATGGTATTTACCGATGTGACCGTAACGTCATACATATCCTCAACAGCCTTCTTAATCTGCGATTTTGAAGCCCTTTTGTCGACAATGAAGCCGTAGCGGTTGGGATACTTCTCAGTAACCGCAGTCATCTTCTCGGTAATAAGTGGCTTGATCAGAACTTCCATTTTATTCTTTATTTACGGTTTCCTTATTCTTCAACAAAGTGTTCTCAATCTCAGCTAAAGCGTCCTCCATAATTAGGAGCCTGTCTGAATTGAGTATCATATAGGTATTGAGCTGGGCAGCCCTTATTACATTCGCACCGGGAATATTCCTGGAGGAGAGCTGGATAATACGGTCATTATCGGCAAGTACCAATAGTGATTTCTTCCCGTCAAGCCCGAGGTTTTTTAGTATTTCAAGGTATTTTTTTGTCCTTGGCTCATCCATTGAGAAATTCTCCAGAACCATTAACCTGTCTTCCTTCACCTTGTAAGAGAGCGCTGATCTGCGGGCAAGGTTTCTTACCTTTTTATTCAGCTTGAAGCTGTAGTCCCTTGGACGGGGTCCGAAAGTAACACCACCGCCCCTAAGTATAGGGGATTTAATGTCACCGATACGGGCTGCACCCGTACCTTTCTGACGGCGAAGCTTCCTTGTGCTGCCCTTTACCTCACCACGCTCCTTTGTCTTGTGCGTACCCTGGCGCCTGTTTGCCATATGGTATTTCACATCAAGGTATATAGCATGCTCATTCGGGGCAATGCCGAATATGGTTTCGTTTAGTTTTACGGTTTTTGCCGTTTTGCTTCCATCTGTATTATATACTGCTAACTCCATCTTTCCAAAATTAAATATGATCCATTTGGCCCGGGTACAGAGCCTTTAACAACAACGAGGTTCTTCTCCGGGATCAGTTTCATTATCTGAAGGTTGATCATCTTAACCCTGTTTCCTCCTGTACGTCCTCCCATTCTCATCCCCTTGAATACCCGCGAAGGCCAGGAAGAAGCACCGAGAGAACCAGGAGCGCGCAAACGGTTGTGCTGGCCGTGAGTCGCCTGACCTACACCGGCAAAACCATGTCTTTTAACTACTCCCTGAAATCCCTTTCCTTTGCTTACCCCCACAACATCAATGAACTCGCCTTCAATAAATATATCAGCCTTAAGTATGTCACCGAACTTTTTCTGATGTCCTGACTCAAAGCGTGTAAATTCAGCAACTATCTTCTTGGGGGTGGTTTTGGCCTTGGCAAAGTGACCCCTCAGAGGCTTAGAACATAGCTTTTCACGCTTCTCGTCAAAAGCCAGCTGAATGGCCTCGTAACCATCAGACTCCTTTGTCTTTATCTGCGTAACAACACATGGACCAGCCTCAATTACTGTGCATGGGATATTCTTCCCAGAGGCATCAAATATGCTGGTCATTCCTATTTTTTTTCCTATTAATCCTGACATCTCTCGTCGTTTTAACTTTTACGCAATATTATTTACTGCTACTTACACCTTTATCTCAACTTCAACGCCACTGGGAAGTTCAAGTTTCATGAGTGCATCCACAGTCTTTGAGGATGATGAGTAAATATCCATCAACCTTTTATAAGAGCAGAGCTGAAACTGTTCCCTCGACTTTTTGTTGACAAATGGAGACCTCAGGACTGTAAACTTCCTCTTGTTGGTAGGCAGGGGTATCGGACCATTGACAACCGCTCCTGTGGTCTTCACTGTCTTGACGATCTTCTCGGCAGACTTGTCCACCAGGTTATAATCGTACGACTTTAGTTTGATTCGAATTCTGTGACTCACGGTTTACCTTATTTTAATTAATGGATTTAGTATTTCACACCATATAGTTTTTCAATCACTCCTTCAGAAATATTCTGCGGGACCTCCTGGAAGCGTTCAAACTCCATAGTGGAGACTGCACGACCGCTGGTAAGTGTACGCAGGGAAGTAACATAGCCGAACATTTCCGACAGGGGCACCTCAGCATCAACAACCTGAAGATTAGCCCTTGAGGAAATACCTTTCAGGTGACCGCGACGACGGTTAATGTCACCGACCACGTCACCAAGATACTCCTCGGGAGTAACAACTTCAAGGCTCATAACAGGCTCAAGCATAACTGAACCAGCTTTCTTGCATGCATTCCTGAATGCGATCTTGGCAGCAAGCTCAAACGACAGCTGGTCTGAGTCAACACTGTGGAATGAACCGTCTATAAGCCTTACTTTCAAGCTTTCCAGCGGAAAACCGGCAAGCACACCATTCTGCATAGCGGCTTTGAAACCTTTTTCTACCGAAGGAATAAACTCCCTGGGAATGTTTCCGCCCTTTACCTCATCTATGAACTGAAGGTCGTTAACACCCTCATCAGCGGGTCCAACCTCCACAATTATATCCGCAAACTTACCCTTGCCGCCAGTCTGTTTCTTGTAAACCTCACGGTGTTGTACCGTAGAAGTAACTGCCTCCTTATAGGCAACCTGCGGAGCACCCTGGTTGGCCTCTACGCTGAACTCCCTCTTAAGCCTGTCAAGAAGGATCTCCAGGTGGAGTTCTCCCATTCCGCTTATGATAGTCTGACCGCTGTCGGGATCTGTTTTTACGTTAAACGTGGGATCCTCTTCAGCGAGCTTGCCAAGTGCAGCATTGAGCTTATCCAGATCAGCCTGTGTTTTTGGTTCAATCGCCACACTTATAACGGGTTCCGGGAAGCTCATGGATTCAAGTAAAACAGGATGCTTCTCGTCACACAGTGAATCACCGGTATGTATGTTCTTGAACCCAACTGCAGCTCCGATATCACCGGCTTCTATACTGTCAATAGGGTTCTGCTTGTTTGCATGCATCTGCAGTATCCTGGAAATACGCTCCTTTTTCTTGGTGGAGGCATTCCATACATAAGAGCCGGCTTTGAGGGTACCGCTGTAAACCCTGAAAAAGCAAAGACGCCCGACATAGGGATCGGTTGCAATTTTAAAGGCCAATGCAGCAAACGGTTCCTTTGCATCGGCCTTTCTTGTTTCGGTCTTTTCGGTTTTCGGATTGATCCCCTCCACGGAGTCAACATCAGAGGGTGATGGCAGAAACTTAACAACTGCATCCAGCAGAGCCTGTATCCCCTTGTTTTTAAATGCTGATCCACATAGAACGGGCGTTATGCGCATGTCAATTGTAGCCTTCCTTATTATATCGAGCATTTCCTGCTCCGATATGGAATCAGGGTCATCAATAAACTTTTCAAGAAGCTCCTCACTCTCCTCGGCACACCCTTCTACCAGTTTCATCCTGTACTTTTCAACAACCTCCCTGAGATCTTCGGGTAAAGGCACCTCCACAAAGCTTGCACCGAGTGTTTCATCTTCCCACTCATAAGCCTTGTTGGTTATAAGGTCAACAATGCCACGGAAATCCTCTTCATGACCTATGGGAATCTGAAGCGGAACCGCATTCATTCCCAAACGCTCCTTTATCTTGCCAACAACGCTAAAAAAATCGGCCCCGGCACGATCCATTTTGTTAATGAAACTAATTCGGGGCACTTTGTATTTATCTGCCTGCCTCCAGACGGTTTCCGACTGGGGTTCTACACCTCCTACGGCACAGAACAGTGCAATTGCGCCGTCGAGTACCCTGAGGCTCCTTTCCACCTCAACCGTAAAATCAACGTGGCCGGGTGTATCTATAATATTTACCTTGTACTGTTTGTCCTGATAATTCCAGAAGGTTGTTGTAGCGGCAGAGGTTATGGTTATACCACGCTCCTGTTCCTGGACCATCCAGTCCATGGTGGCAGAGCCATCATGGGTCTCGCCCAGGCGGTGGTTAACACCGGTATAGAACAATATCCGCTCGGTAGTGGTAGTCTTGCCGGCGTCGATATGTGCCATTATACCAATGTTGCGTGTATATTTAAGATCTCTTGCCATTTGATTCTGTAGTACCTTCCTTTAATCTTCAGCTACCATAATTTATATTAAAACCTGAAATGGGAGAATGCCTTGTTGGCATCAGCCATACGATGGGTATCCTCCTTGCGCTTGAATGCGCCCCCCTCTTCTTTGCTTGCAGCAATGATCTCACCGGCAAGCCTGGCACCCATTCCCTTTTCGTTCCTTTTCCTTGCAAAGGATATCATATGCTTTATCCCAACCGACATCTTCCTGTCAGGACGGATCTCAGAAGGTATCTGAAATGTGGCTCCTCCAATCCTGCGGCTGCGAACCTCTACCGCCGGAGTTACATTTGCAAGTGCCTTCTTGAATATTTCGAGACCATCTTCATTTGTCTTTTCAGAAACAATATCAATTGCCTCATAGAAGATCTCGTATGCCAGGTTCTTCTTTCCCCTTAACATCAGATTATTGACAAAACGTGTAACCAGGGTGTCATTGAACCTTGGATCAGGGAGCAATATCCGTTTTTTGGGTTTGGACTTTCTCATTTGTATTGTAAATTTTATCTACTGCTTCAGTTTATTTCTTATCCTTTGGCCGTTTTGTGCCGTATTTTGAACGCCTCTGGTTGCGTCCTTCAACTCCGCTCGTGTCAAGCGCACCCCTCACAATGTGGTACCTTACTCCAGGCAGGTCCTTTACCCTGCCTCCGCGAAGTAAAACTATTGAGTGTTCCTGAAGGTTATGACCTTCGCCCGGTATATATGCGTTAACCTCTTTACCGTTGGTAAGCCTTACCCTGGCAACCTTGCGTATTGCCGAATTCGGTTTCTTCGGAGTTGTGGTATAAACACGTACACATACCCCGCGCCGCTGGGGGCAGGAGTCAAGAGCGGGTGATTTGCTTTTATATGTCACCTTCTTGCGTCCCTTACGAACCAATTGCTGAATTGTTGGCATACTTTAATCTCAATTAGATAAAACTTCGTTTAAATTCTGTTAAATCCCTTCCTTCCGTTTTTTGGGAGTGCAAAGGTAGGAGTTATTTTTTGAAAACCAATAAGCAAGGACAAATAATTTTATCCGGCCCCGGCATATTTCCGTATTTCAGGTAAACAGCAAACCCGCATCCCGTTTTGAGGGGCACAAAGGTAGGAAATTTTTTATAAATTTTTAAGAAATTATCCGCTTATTTAATTCCTTCGCTCAGAAACTATATGCTGCCCTTTCCATTTCGCCAACGTTTCTGAATTTCACAGGAGGGTCAAGGTATTTTTCAAGGAATTTATAGATCTCAAACCGTATATCACGCCCCATCCGGTGATCCATCCGGTCAAAAGAGTGCCCCCCGGGAATCTCCTCATATATCCTGTACTCAAAATCCCTGTTATGCGCCCTGAGGGTGTTAATAAGATTTTCAACCTCCAGCACATGTACATCTTCATCAATGGTATTGGTATGTATAAGCAGGGGTATTTCAAGCTTGTGTGCATGATAAACCGGAGAGCGCCTTCGGTACTCCTCAATATTCTCATGTACGCCCTGGCCAATATGGTGATCGGCTGCAAACCAGTCAGTTTCATACTCGGGACGTTTGTAACCCATTCTGGCGACAAGGTCGCTTACAGGCACACCGGCAAAAACCGCACTATACTGACGGGGATGCTCAAATGCATTCATCAGTGAGATCATGCCGCCGTGGCTCCATCCTATCAGGCCTACTCGCCTGGAATCTACAATATCATAGTTCTCCAGCATAAGCAGCATGCTTTCATGAACATCATCGTTCTCAAGACCGCCATAGTCTATTAATTGATGATGGCCCTTACCATAACCAGTACTGCCACGGTACTCCGGAGCAACAACAATATACTGCTGCGCCATCAGCTCCCTTATAATATGAGTGTAATATGTATTGAAATCACCATGTACACCCCCATGCGGAAAAACAAGCAATGGGTATTGCTCTGACGGGTCAATATCTTTGGGTATAAATACATATGTCCAGAACTTTATCGGATTGGATCCCCTGAGTGTCGTGGACATGTCTGCATCCCTCGGGGGCGGGCCTGCCATAAAAAGCTTGTCTATGTATGCAACATCCCCTACTACCTTGTGCCACATGATATCATCAATGGCTTTCTCCAGTATGTCGAAGCGGTAGCGCAGGTCACGTATCTCCTCAAGGATGATTTCCTGGTTCTCCAGAACCTGACTGCCTGTCAGTTGTGCATGAAGCTGACCAGTATTTATGAATATTGTACACATTAGAGCAAAAATCAGGTGGCGTGTTGTAGAAAAAGTTCTCATAACAGATCTTTTTTTTGTTTTTCAGCCCTAAAGATAAAAAGTATTTTCAGGATCGGCACACAGTCTGATACAGGAAAGACAAAAACTATATCTTTGCAATTCTGTAACAATGTATGCAGGCAATTTCCAGATATTCTATATGCTTGATTTTCTGAAAGATCTTAATGAAGCGCAAAGAAAAGCCGTGGAATCGACCCAGGGCCCGTCAATGGTAATTGCCGGTGCAGGCAGTGGGAAAACAAGGGTTCTTACCTATAAGGTGGCATACCTTCTGGGCAGGGGGATATCGCCCTTCAGGATAATGGCACTGACCTTTACCAACAAAGCTGCACGCGAAATGCGTGAAAGGGTAGCATTGCTTGTTGATCCATCAAGGGCTAAATCCCTCTGGATGGGCACCTTCCACAGTATATTTGCCAGGATACTGCGATCCGAGGCAAGCAAAATTGATTACCCCTCGCAGTTTACTATATACGATACGGAAGATTCCAAAAGGGTTATCAGAAAGATCATCAAGGAGCAGAACCTTGACGATAAGACCTATGCACCGGGCTATGTTCTGGGAAGAATATCCAATGCAAAGAACAGTCTGATATCTGCCATAGAATACAATGAAGACGTTGAGATACAGAGTGAAGACGCTCAGTCGCAGAAGCCAAGGCTTGGACTTATTTACAGTCTTTACCAGCAGAAGCTCAAAAGGGCCTCGGCAATGGACTTTGATGATATACTCTTCAACACCAATGTGCTGTTAAGGGATTTCCCCGATGTGCTGTACAAGTATCAGCAGCGTTTTGAATATATTCTCGTTGATGAGTATCAGGATACAAATTTTTCCCAGTACCTGATAGTCAAAAAACTTGCTGCCAACAACGAAAACATTTGTGTTGTTGGCGATGACGCCCAGAGCATATACGCATTCAGGGGAGCAAATATCCAGAACATATTAAACTTCAAAAATGACTACCCTGACTACAAGCTGTTCAAGCTCGAACAGAACTATCGTTCAACACAGAACATAGTATCGGCGGCAAACACCCTTATATCCCACAACAAAAACCAGATTTTCAAAAAGATCTGGACAAGCAATGAAACCGGTGACAAGGTAAACATTACCCAGACGGCCAATGAGGGAGAAGAGGCCTCCTGGGTCGCGGGCAGGATATTTGAGATGATACAGCAAAAACAACTCCCTAACAGTGCCTTTGCAGTTCTGTACCGCACCAATGCACAGTCAAGGGCAATGGAAGAGGCTCTCAGGCGGCTTAACATACCCTACAGGATCTTCGGCAGTTTATCCTTTTACCAGCGAAAGGAGATTAAGGACCTGCTGGCATACTTCAGACTGGTGATAAACCCCAGGGACGAAGACGCCCTGCTGCGCACCATCAATTTTCCTGCCAGGGGTATAGGGGCTACTACTGTCAACAGGCTTATTGTAGCCGCTAACGAAGTCGGGAAACCCCTGTGGGAGGTTGTACAGGACCCCTCTTCCCATAAGGTGGCTGTCAACAGGGGAATAGCAAATAAACTTTCAGAGTTCGTCACGCTTATTAAGAGTTTTTCAGCACGTTTGTATAAGATGAATGCATACGAGCTAGGAGAACTCATTGTAAATAAATCAGGGATACGTAAACTGTATTTTGAAGACGGCAGCCCTGAAAGTCTCAACAGGAGAGACAACATAGAGGAATTGCTGAGCGGGCTCAAGGATTTTGTTACCAGTCCCGGCGAAGAGGCTGATGAAGCCCCGCCTGTGCGGACTATGGACGAGTTTATGCAGGACATTGCCCTGCTAACAGATGCAGACACCAAGGACGATTCACCTGAAGACTTCAACAAGGTTTCCCTTATGACAATACA
>SLKR01000022.1 GCA_007134525.1 Bacteroidales bacterium
CGGTAGTTTTCCATGTGGTAGGCATCACTGCCTGCATCGACAAAAACTGCCCCGGGTATCCTGCCTCTGGCTTCAATGTAGTTGTACCCGCTTACCTCACCCAGGTACTCAGGAAGGCTCCTGACACAAACCAGCTCTGCATCAGCAGAACGGATCATCTGTTTAGCATATTCAGTATCAACCGCAAGATGTGGGTTTGCAGGAATATCATTGCCAAATTCACCCACAGGGCTTTTGGGAACATCATCTGTAGCTGTCTTAAAACCTGCTCTTTCCCAGGCATGAAAACCACCGTTCAATACCCGCACATCCCTTACACCGGCATACATCATGATAAAGGCACATCTTATCGCCCCTATATCTCCTGCGGCACTGCCGGGAAATTCATCATCCATGCCAGGATCCATATACTTGCCATAGAGTATCACTGTTGTATCTGATGTTATGCCATGATTTTCCAGGGCAGCACGAAGCTCGCCCGGGCTCCTGCGGTTCCATGTCGTGGTAGATTCAAGGGCGTTTGTGTCTATGTCTACAGCACCGGGTATATGACCTGAAAGGTATGCATCCCGGTTCCTGTAGTGTGCGTGGCATATTACAGTCTTTTCCCCGCCTTCACAATCCTGTGCTTTTCTCTCAAGTGCATCCTTTACCCATTGTGGGTGCACCAGTTGCTGATAGCGGGGCAGACTAACCAAAGGCAAGCTTTCATCCTCTGTCCACTTGCATATAAAATCATTATACAGTGATATATTTTCATACCCTGCATCCCTGAACCTGAGGGCAACCTTGACGGCCTGACCGGGGGTATAGCCGTATAGTATAATATGTTGGGCGGGAAGTATCTGCTTGTTTCTTACAATCTCTATCCAGTCTATATATTCAGCCCACATAAAGGAGATCGACCTCGCACCCGGAATATGCCCACCTCGTTTTTCATTATTAAGCCTCCATCCGTTGTAGGCATCCACAGGCCGCACGTCAACAAGGCACACATCCTCTTTTTTGACAGCCTCCCGCAGCTGCCTGGTAGTGATAGTTGCAAAGTCCATAAGTTTAATCAACTAATTAGAATTATTCTCAACCTTAATTCAGACTTTTTCAGTAACGGTACCCCCCTGCCCCGCCTTCTTCCAGCTCAACATCCAGGGAAAGAACGATACGGTTTACAAAGTTAAAATAGGCAATAACCAATGTGGCGTCGAGGATTGCAGGGTCACTTAACCCGGCTTCCCTTAATGTCAGGGTAAAGTCCTGGTCTTCATGGGCAGAAGGCTCAAGGGTCAGGTGGCGGGAATACAGGCAAAGGGCCTGCTCCTTTTCAGTAAGGAAGGTGTCCCATTTTTTATTCACCAGCATGGCGATCTTCTCCTCATTCCTCCAGTAGTGGTTCAGCGCCTGAGAATGATGGTTCCTGCAGTAGCTGCATCCATTTGCAACGGATACCACCACTGCCATCATCTCCCTTTCTGCCCTGCTGAGTTCGGAGCGGCTGAACATTATCTCCATGTAAAGGTCCATATGGTGCACAATACTCTCCGGCCTCAGGCTCTGGATGGTATGCACCGAGGCAAGCTTTCCCCGCCTGGAACGAAGGTCGTCGTATATCTCGCGCAGTCTTCCCTGGGAATTTTCGTAGTCGATTGTCTTTATCCGGGGCATTTGTATAAGATTAAATGGTTTATAGGCGAAAGGTATAAAAAAAAAGCCGCCATGCCATACAGTAACATGACGGCCGTTAATATTCATACTAATAACCAGGACAAATTACCTAACGTTCTATTTCAAAAGAGATCTTGGCATTTACGGCATATGATACAATCTCATTGTTTTCCACATTTGCATTCATATGCTTGATGTAGATAGATTTGATGTTCTTTAATGTCTTTGCGGCTTCCGCCACTGCGTTCTGGGTTGCTTCGGTAAAACCTTTGTCAGATACTCCAATTACTTCAACTACTTTTACTAGCATGATAATCCTCCTTTTGTTTTAATTATACAATATGCCATAAAAAGGGAAAAACCGTGCCACAGAAGCACAAAAAACCAACCGGCAGGCCGGAAGCTGTTTACTGACAGGGGCTACAAAATACCGGCAATTTTTCCAGAATTCTACAACCACGCAATTATGCAGATATCCTGTATTGCATAATCCACGGTTTGAGAAACAACAACCACATAAACAGGGTAATCTATTTTTTTTATCTTTATCAAAACAATATATATATAAATGGCAGGCACCGGCAAATCATCTGAAAGACTCCCGACCCCTCCCCTGTGGTTATCCCTTATTCCGATCATAGTAACCGGCGTTGCACTCGGCTTTTCGGTTTTTGCCTTTGAGGCTGAACCCCATTTTGCACTCTTTCTCGGAGCGGCAACAGCCGGAATCTGCGCATTCGCATATGGCTTTTCATGGAAGACCATAAAGGAGGGTTTTAAGCATTCTATTAACCGTACAACGCCCTCGCTAATTATCCTTCTGATAATCGGCATGCTTATAAGCGTATGGATAGCAAGCGGGATAGTGCCTGCACTGATGTATTTCGGGTTTGAGTTTTTTGTGGCAAGGTGGTTTTTACCGCTGATATTTCTGTTCTGTTGCGTTATGGCAATTATTACCGGCAGCTCTTGGTCCACAATCGGCACCATGGGTGTTGCGGCAATCGGTGTAAGCGAAGGCCTGGGAATACCCCTGGCGATGGCAGCCGGTGCAATTGTTTCGGGATCCTTTTTTGGCGACAAGCTTTCCCCAATGTCAGACTCCACAAACCTCACCCCTTCAGTGCTTGGGGTAAACCTCTTTGAGCACATAAAACATATGCTTTATACCACCCTTCCTGCAATGGGTATTTCCCTTGTTGCTTTTGCCATAATGGGCTTCATGGCTTCAGGCAATGGTAATGTAGAGGATGTTACCCACTACAGTGAGGGTATCACCGAAAACTTCAACATATCAGCATGGCTCTTTGTGGCTCCTGCAGTGGTTGTATTTTTGATAATAAAGAAGGTGCCAGCCATTCCAAGCCTGATAGCAGGGCTTTTGCTAGGCAGCATCACCTATATTGTGATACAGGGCGGTAGTTTTTCTGAGCTTTTAAGCACCATTCACACTGGGTATTCACCAGATTCGGGCAATGAGGAGATAGACAGCCTGTTTGCAAGGGGCGGCATGGAGAGTATGTACAATGTAATTTCTCTGGCACTGATCTCCCTTACCCTGGGTGGTATACTCGACTATACCAAAATGCTTCACTCTATTGTTCTGGGGCTCTCCAGGTTTGTAAAGAATGTCGGCAACCTTACACTCACTGTTCTGGGCACCTCCATTTTTGTGAACATATTCGGGGCGAACCAGTACCTTGCAGTTATACTGCCAGGGCAGATGTTCGAGGAGTTGTACAGGGGAAAGCATCTTAAACTTAAAAACCTTACCAGGACACTGGAGGCCGGGGGCACGCTCACAGCCCCGCTTATCCCGTGGAACTCCAGTGCGGTATTTATATATTCCGCGCTTGGTGTATCTGCTATGGCCTATGCGCCCTATGCACTGCTTTGCTGGCTTACTGCAATTATTGTGGTTGTGTTCGGCTATGCAAAGATCACGATGCATACTCTTTCTCCAGAAGAGAGGCCTGAGGATGAAGATCGCCAATAAGTAAAACAGCAAATAA
>SLKR01000003.1 GCA_007134525.1 Bacteroidales bacterium
CTTTACGAAAAGATCACAGGAGAAAAGTTCATAAAATCTCCCGCCGCTGACACTGAAAAGAGGATTGAGGAAAACTGCATGCAGTACCTTAAAAGTCTTTAGAACAGATTCAATTAACAAAGCTCACAAAGGCCACCCCCGCGGGTGGCCTTTTTTTATCCACCCATTTAAGTGTCTTTGCAAAAGACAAAAAAAATCATTTACATTTGCCCAGTTACCATTTTGTGTTAAAGTAAACTTTTTTTCATATGGCAGTTATAGGGATCAGGCATGAAGATAAGTATGAGATGGAGAGGCGTACTCCCATCACCCCAAAACACGCAAACAAGCTTATAAATGAATACGGTCTGGATATAGCGGTACAGTCATCACCCAAAAGGGTGTTCTCCGACCAGGAGTACATTAAGGCCGGTGCCCGGGTTGAAAAAAACCTGGATGGATGCGACCTGATATTTGGAGTTAAGGAAATTCCGGAAGCTGCTTTTGAAGAGGGTAAAACATATGTGTTTTTCAGCCATGTAATAAAGGGGCAGCCGTATAATATGCCGATGCTCCGCAAGATGATGGACAAAAAATGTAATCTCATTGACTACGAGTGCATAAAGGATGATCAGGACAAACGGCTGATCTTCTTCGGCAGGTACGCGGGGCTTGCCGGCATGATAAACTCACTGTGGAGCCTTGGCCAGAGGCTGAAGGAATACGGCTTTTCAGACAATCCCTTCCTTGGTATCAGGCAGGCGCAACACTACTCCTCCCTAAAAGAGGCAAAAGAGGCGGTTTCGGCAGTGGGCCGGCAGATAGCAGAAAAAGGGCTGCCGCCAGAGCTAAGGCCCCTTACAATAGGTTTTACAGGTTACGGCAATGTATCGGCAGGTGCCCAGGAGATCGCAAACCTTCTGCCCTCAAAGGTGATCACCCCCAGGCAGCTTTTAAGTCTTAGCAAAAGAAAGTACCTGCCGTCGAATATAATATACAAGGTAATATTCAAGGAAGAGCACCTGTCTGCCAGAAAAGACGGCAAAAAGTTCGAGCTGGAGGATTACTACAAGAACCCCGGAAACTACAGGAATATATTTGAACAATACATTCCGCATCTTACGGTTTTGATGAACTGCATGTACTGGGACAGCCGCTATCCGCGCATAGTCACCAAGGATTACCTTGCCAGGCTTTTCGAAGGTGACAGGCCCAGGCTTACCGTTATCGGGGATGTGACCTGCGATCCCGACGGCTCGGTAGAATGCACTCACAAGGGCACGGCAATAGAAGATCCTGTATTCGTTTACGATCCTGATAAAAGAGAGCCCTCAATGGGTTTTAAAGGCCAGGGGATCCTGGTAATGGCAGTCGACATACTACCCAGTGAACTCCCAAGAGATGCATCCGGGGCATTTGCCGATGCGCTATTCCCCTTTATAGCTCCTGTAGCGAATACAGACTTTTCAAAGCAGACCAAAGATCTGGGGCTTCCGGGCCCCGTAGAAAAGGCGCTTATACTGCACAGGGGGCGGCTTACACCAGATTATGACTATATAAATAAATATCTGTAAAACTTATAGCTATATGAAAAAAGTATTGATTCTTGGAGCAGGAATGGTTGTAAAACCCATTGTAAAGTATCTGCTTGAAAAAAACATCGCAGTTACCGTTGCAAGCCGTACCAGGTCAAAAGCCGATGCAATGATTGACGGCCACCCCAACGGGACTGCCGTTGAGTGGACAGTCGATGACGGCAAGACTCTTGACAGATTGGTATCAGGCCACGACCTTACCGTAAGTCTCTTGCCCTGGATACACCATATAATGGTTGCAAGGCACTGCATAAAGCATAAAAAGAATTTGGTAACCACCTCCTATGTAAAGCCTGAGATGAGGGCATTCGACCAGGAGGCAAGGGATGCAGGCATTATCATTCTCAATGAGCTTGGCCTTGATCCTGGTATTGACCATATGTCTGCAATGAGGATCATTGACCATGTACACGGGAAAAACGGCAAGATTGAAGAGTTCTACAGTATATGCGGAGCGCTTCCGGCTCCCGAATCGGCAGGCGACAACCCTTTCAGGTATAAGTTCTCCTGGAGCCCCAAGGGGGTTATCCTGGCAGGCAACAACGACGGACGCTTTCTGAGGCATGGAGAGGAGGTTTATGTTCCTACAGAGGATCTTTTCAAAAACCCCCTCAAGGTTGATTTTGCCGGAGTAGGCGAGCTGGACATTTACCCGAACCGCGACAGCATGCCTTATATTGAACTTTACGGCATTCCGGAAACCAAAACCATGTTGAGGGGAACATTCAGGTATCCGGGCTGGTGTGAGAGCCTCGACGCAATAAAGGCACTGAAACTGCTTGCAAATGACACATATGACTTTACTGGCAAGACCTATGCCGGCATGGTAGCCATGCTGGCCGGGTTTGACAATACAAAAGAAATACAAGGCAAGGTAGCATCTTATCTGGATACAGATACCGGTGCCCACGCCATAAAGGCTATGGAGTGGCTGGGCCTGTTCAGCAACAAAAGGATGAACCGCCGCCAGGATACACCATTTGAGATTGTTTCAGACCTTATGATTGAGAAAATGATGATCGGCAGTGGCGAAAGGGATATGGTTGCAATGCAGCACGTATTCCTGGCCTCTTACCCGGACGGCAAAAGGGAGGTAATAAAGTCATCGATGCTCGACTTCGGAAGTCCTTCAACTGATACCGCAATTGCACGTACTGTTGCACTGCCGGCCGCTGTGGGTGTGGAGATGATACTACAGGGAAAGATAATCGAAAAAGGGGTACACATACCCGTGATCCCCTCCATATACAATCCGGTACTCGATGCCCTTGAATCTATGGAAATCCGTATGGAAGAGAAGTTCGGCCTTCCGGAAACCGATATAATCAGGTAAGCAGGGTCATTTTCTCATTTTCTATAAACCAGCCGGCTATTTTTCTGTCATTAGACAGGTGAGGCACCTTGTTCTGCCCGCCGAGCTTTCCTATAGACTCCATATACCTGTTGAATGCACCTTTATCTAACCTGTACACCTCAGCCGGCTTTAGTATTTGGCCACTGACAAGATCACTGTAATAAGGATTCTTTTCCTGGAGTGTCTTATCAATAGTACGGGCAAACAGCGCTTTATCCTCAGGCTCCCTGTTGAACTCAATGAACCACTGGTGACAGGGAAGGCCCGAAGGATTATCAACAAGTGGCGCGAGAGTAAACTCAGTAACGACCGATGAGGTTTTGGCTGCAGCGAAGGTAACGGCGTGTTCCGCCTCTTCCGCAATAATATGCTCGCCAAATGCCGATGTAAAATGGCTGAGTCTGCCAGTTGAAACAAAACGGTATGGATCCTTTGAAACAAAACGCACTGTGTCGCCGATATTGTAACCCCAGAGGCCGGCATTTGTGTTCAGTATCATTACGTAGTTAACCCCTGTCTCAATACCTGAAAGCGCAACCCTTTGAGGGTTTTCATCAAAGAACTCATCTGCGGGTATGAACTCATAGAAAACACCTGCCTCGGGTATCAGGAGAAGGCCCTCGGAAGGCCACTCATCCTGAAAACCGATAAAGCCCTCGGAGGCCGGAAAGGTCTCCAGCGACGGGGTATCCCTGCCTATCAGCTGAAAGAACTTCTTCTGGTAAGGTTCAAAGTTCACACCTCCGTATACAAATAATGAAAATGCAGGGAACAATTCCGATATGGATGATTTGCCGGTAAAATCAAGCAGCCTTTCGAAGTACATCTCAACCCAGGGTGGTATACCACTGATAAGACTCATATTCTTGTCGGCAGTTTCCCTCACAATAGCATCCAGCTTTTTATCCCATTCAGGGATGCAGTTTGCCTCGTATGAGGGCAGCCTCCGACTGCGCAGGTAAGCAGGAATATGCCTGTGCGATATTCCTGACAGCCGGCCTGTGGGTATCTCTCCTGCCATGTCAAGCTCAGGGCTTCCAGAAACGAATATCATCCTGCCTTTAAGAAAATCTGTGCACCCTGTCTTCAATATGTACATTAACAATGCATTCCTGGCAGAACTAACATGGTATGGCATTGACTCCCGGCTTATCGGGATATACTTGACACCTGATGTGGTACCAGATGTCTTTGAAAGATAAAGGGGCTTACCGGGCCATAGCACATCCTCCTCCCCTGCCCTGATCATATCTATATACCGGCTTAACCCCTCATAATCCCTTACCGGGACCTTCTCCCTGAAGGAATCATAATCCTTTATGCCATCAAAGCCATGCTCCTTCCCAAAACGGGTTTTCCTGCCGTTTTCAAGCAGGTGCTTGAATAGATTCTCCTGGATGTCAGTTGCTTTGCTGTACCAGCGATCAAAGCGCTTTCGTGAAAACCCTGCAACTATTCTGGCGGCTGCGTTAATTATCATAGGCAATTAAAATTCATTTGTTTGATTCAAAATGTTGTATATTAGGTTAACATAAACCTCAATACCCTTGTTCAGCCCACCTACCGGAAAACGTTCGTCAAAGTAGTGAATAGACTCCATAAGCTCTTCGGGCATAATAGCCGGCAGCAGGCCGTAAGACGGAATGCCACGGCGGCGGAAGAAACGGTTGTCATTGATCGCCACAAACAAAAATGGAACCACCTCAACCTCTCCGAATACAGAATAAAGGCTCTCTTTTAGCGCACGAAAATACATACCCTGTTCAGAAACAGGTGCAGGCGGACTGGAGGCCAATACATTTACGCTCACCTCCCACGGGGACACGATGCGCTTTACCTCTTCCAAAAACTCCTCCTCATCTGTATCGGGGAGAAGCCTGCAGTCAAACACCGCACGTGTATGGGTCGGGATCTGATTGTAAGCACCCTCAGCACTGCTTATACTGGTAAGCACCATTGTATTGGTCAGCATCGAGGAACTTATCGGATCCCTGCGAATAAAACGGCCAAAGAGAGGGGCAAAAAAATCAACATTCTTCATCATCCGGCGGACCAACCCACTTTCATAATCGCTCAGATGAATAAATGTCTCGCTGACGGTAGGCGATACTGATATATTTGGTATCGCTTCAATAAGTGCATTACAGGCAGCGGTAACCTCCCTGGTTGAATAGACCTCCCGGGGTATTGACCCATGACCCGAAGTGGTAGCATCAGATATTACTTCCAAAAACATTCTTCTTTTCTGAACGACCTCTATTCCGAATACTGTCAGATCAGGCCTTGAGGGCAAGAGCCCGTTCACCCCTGCCCCGCCTTCACCATAAACAACAACAGGGTTAAGCTCCTCGAGATATTCCGAGGCAATTATTCTGGCTCCCTTGTTACCACCTGTCTCTTCTCCTGATACAGCCAGCAGGCTTACATTATAGGGCAGGTCGGTTTCATGTGCAAGATCTTTATACCGCAGTATTGCCATTAACTGCATTACCCCCAGGGCCTTATTATCAATTGCCCCCCTGCCCCATACCATTCCATCGGCGATCTTGCCTGAGAAAGGCGGATATGTCCACCCCTGCTCATCACCGGCAGGAACAACGTCTATATGAGTCAAAAAAACAATGTTAGGCTTTTGCTGATCCAGTGGGTAAAGTGAAGCCGCAAAGTTAAAGCTGTCCTCCTGGTCGGTAAAGATCCTTGTATAGAGTCCATTTTCCCGGCAGAAGGATTCAAGGAACACCCCGGCCTCTTTTTCCTGGCCCGAAACAGAAGGGATCTGCACATAGGCGCTGAGGAGCTCGGCAGCTTCTGTGTCCGGTCTGTTACCTGTATCTGAGGCCACATTAAGTTCAGTGAATAATAAGGCCTGAAGCAAAAGTATCACCAGGCCGGGGAAATAATTACCCTTGAAGCTCATTATCATAATATCCGTTAACTTAAACGTTTTAATAAAACCGGTCAGGTATAAAAATAGTAAAGCCACAACTAACCACAAAACCAATCGCCGGATATCCTTAATGTTTTATTGTACCGCCAAGGTCAGTTGCAGAAAGGTTATAATAGATTACACCGCCTGCAATAAGAGCTATTGAAAAATAGACACCCATGTGGAGGAATTCACCAAATATCAGTTTACCCGTGCCAAAAAGGCTGAACATTACCATCAGGCAGCCACATATGTAGTTAACAAAAAGGCGTGAGTATCCGGTATCCCCCTTTATATCGGGCATGGATTCTGAAACCGGCCTCCAGCCTGCACCTCCGGGATGCACCTTTTTGTAAAAGGACTCCAGTGTATCCCTGTCAGAGGGCTTTGTAAGATATGTTACCACCAGCCATACCAGGGTGGACCAGGCAACTATTATAATCAGGATACTCTCATAGTTAAGGTTATATCTGAAAACCAATATCGGATAAACAGCATAAGGGGCCAGCATGGCTGATATCTCCGACCACGCATTTATCCTCCACCAGAACCACCTCAAAAGCAATACCAGCCCTATACCACCACTGCAGGCGAGTATAAAGCGCCATGCATCGCTTATCATGCTGAACTGGGTTGTAACCACCAGCGAGAAAAGCATAAGAACAACCGTGGTCACCCTGGAAACCCCGACGTAATATCTTTCTTTTGCTCCCCTTTTAATGAAAGGCCGGAACAGGTCGTTGACAATATAGGAAGCACCCCAGACGGTCTGTGAAGACATCGTCGACATATATGCGGCAAAAAAGGCTGCAAGCAAAAGGCCAAGCAGACCGGTAGGCATCAGGTCACGGATCGCCATCACATAAGTTGCTCCCTTGTCAGCCTCCCCGGGATACATGACGAGTGCAGCGAGGGCAACAATGATCCAGGGCCAGGGCCTTATTGCATAATGGGCAACCTGAAACCAGAGTGTTGCAAAAAGTGAATGCCTCTCATCCTTTGCCGACATCATCCTCTGTGCAACATAACCTCCCCCGCCAGGTTCTGAACCGGGATACCAGCTTGCCCACCATTGTACACCCAGGTAAGCAATAAGGGCAACAACAGTCATCCTGAGCATTCCTGTTGCAGCCACGGCTTGTTCCCCGCCTTCTACAACCGGAAAGAAGTCAAATACCCATGCGGATTCCGATAACTGCTCCTGGAGCCCGCTTATTCCGCCGACATGCCCCAGTGCTGCAACTGCAAGGATGATGCTGCCTCCCATGGCAATAAAGAACTGAAAAGTATCGGTTACAGTTACCCCCCACAGTCCGGATATAGCCGAATAGGCAGCTACAAACACAAGCATGCCCCCGACTGCAATCAAATGAGACGAAAACTCCATCCCAATAAAACTAACTCCTTCCAGTCCTAAAATCCTGAGATCAGGAAACATAACCTCCAGCACCTTCACCATTGCAAGGTTTACCCATGCCATTACAATGGAATTCATGAATATTCCGATGTACACTGCCCTGAACCCCCTCAGGAATCTCGCGGGCCTGCCGGAGTATCTTATTGACACAAACTCTGCATCGGTAAGAATCTCCGACCGCCTCCAAAGGCGCGCATAGAAAAATACTGTAAGCATTCCGCCGAAAAGCATATTCCACCAGAGCCAGTTTCCGCTGATACCGCTTTGTGCCACCAGCTCTGTAACGGCAAGGGGCGTATCAGCGGCAAATGTTGTGGCCACCATGCTGGTCCCTGCAATATACCACGGGAGCCTGCGTCCTGACAGAAAGAAATCGGTAGTGCTGCCGCCTGCGCGTCTTGAAAGGTATATACTGATAACAATGCTGGCAAGCAGGAAAAAGACAATAATGATCCAGTCGGCAAGATGAACATTCATCCGGAATATTTTTTCTGATAAAGCGGCTGCCAAATATAACCAATGTATATTAGTTCCGGTATAAATTATTAAGCTGAATAAAATTTCGTGTATATTTGTTTGCACTCGCCAATGAAAAAACTAAAAAATCTGTAAGATGAAACTACTGCTTGATTCAAAGTTTAACGTTGAAAGCCTGCTTGAGAGCGCAGGCAGTCTGATCGTTTCATACGGACTGAAGTTTATTACCGCAGTCGTGCTTCTGATAATAGGTTTATGGCTTGCCGGAAGGATCGGCAGGCTATTATATTTATCAATGGAAAAACGAAAAATAGACCATTCACTGAGTAATTTTCTCAAAACTGTTGTAAGCTCACTTCTGAAGATACTGGTTATTATAAGCATAATGACCTATGCGGGTCTGCCAATGACCTCCTTTATAGCAATACTTGCAGCAGCCGGCCTCGCAATCGGGCTGGCATTATCCGGGACGCTGCAAAATTTCGCCGGTGGAGTGCTCATACTGATAATAAAACCCTTTAAAGTTGGAGACTTCATTGAAGCTCAGGGCTATATGGGTACAGTCATGGATATTCAAATATTCAATACAATACTGCAGACTCCTGACAATATAGTGATTATCATACCCAACGGCGGGCTTTCAACGGGAGCGGTAACGAACTATTCCGCAAGAGATACCAGGCGTGCGCAGTGGGTTTTCGGTATTGCATACGGAGACAGTTTCCAGAAGGCACAAAAGATACTAAAGCGGATACTGGTAGAGGACCCCAGGGTACTAAAGGATCCGGAACCCATGATCTTTTTGTCAGAGCTCAACGACAGCTCGGTGGATATCACCGTGAGGGCATGGGCGAAATCCGGCGACTTCTGGCCAATGAGTTTTGACATCCACGAAAAGGTATATGACGCATTCAATAAAGAGGGAATAAATATACCCTTTCCCCAGATGGATGTTCACCTGCAGAAACAGCAGTAAGCATTTCACTAAACAGGCATGATCTCTTTTATTCTTAATGACAAAGAGGTAAGCACGGAAACAGGGCCGGGGAGCAGCCTGCTTGACTTCATACGCAGGGAGGCCAGCCTTCCCGGCACAAAGACAGGTTGCCGCGAGGGTGACTGCGGGGCATGCACCGTACTGGAGGGCAAACTCAAAGGTGGCCGTGTTGAATACCGTAGCATAGTATCGTGCCTGAGCCCCCTTGGTAATGCGCACGGCAAGCATATTGTCACAATAGAGGGGATCAACTGCAAAACCCTCAGCCCGGCACAGGAAGCTATTGTCAAAAACGGCGGCACCCAGTGTGGATTCTGCACGCCGGGTTTCATTTTGTCACTTACCGCATTCAGCCTCGACAGCCAGTCTCCTGAACCGGAAAGGGCCATTGAGGCCATGAGTGGCAATATATGCAGATGTACAGGTTATAAATCAATTGAAAGGGCAGCGGTATCTATTTCGCGGATACTCAAAAACAGGAACCCCGATAACCCGGCAGGCTGGCTGGTAAGCCAGGGTTTTCTTCCGCCTTATTTCACCTCGATCCCCGAAAGGCTTGCAGCCATAGAGGCGCCGACCAGAACTACAGGCAGGAGAAGGACAATTATCGGTGGCGGCACCGACATCCTGGTTCAGAAACCTGATGAAACAAGTGAGTCGGATACCCTTCTGCTGTTTGATGACAACGACCTGAAAGAAATTGAGATAAAGGATGGGATTATACATATCGGGGCATCTGTTACAACCAGTGAAATTATGCACTCCTCTCTAATGAGAGCCAGGATACCGCGCCTTTATGAATACTTCAGGCTCATCTCCTCAGAGGCTGTAAGAAACATGGGCACCATAGGTGGCAATATATGCAACGCCTCCCCGATAGCCGACCTGGTAATCTTTTTCATGGCGCTCAACACCTCTGTTAGCATTAAGAACCTTGTAAGCAAACAGCAGCGCTCCCTGCCACTGAAAGCACTTTATAAAGGCTACAAGAAACTTGATATGCTTGAAGACGAAATAGTTACACACCTTACTTTCCCTGCCGCGCAGGGAAAGCTGCTGTTTAACTTTGAGAAAGTAAGCAAACGGAAGATGCTGGATATAGCCAGTGTAAATTCAGCGATGTCGGCAGGTATTAGGAATGGCCTGCTGGAAGATGTCATACTGAGTATGGGTGGTGTGGCACCCGTGCCCCTGTATCTGGAAAAAACGGCCGGGTTCCTTACAGGCCGCAGTCCTGGTGTTGAAACGATCCTGGAGTGTAATTCCGTCCTTCAGAAGGAGATCTCACCCATCAGTGACATAAGGGGCAGCAAAGAGTATAAGCGCCTGCTGGCGCGTCAGCTTCTTGCAGCCCATTTCATTTTACTCTTTCCTGAACATACCGATAAGGATCAACTAATAAAACGCCTGTCAGAGGCATAGAATGAAAAACATCGACTCCATATCACATGTAAAGGGCAGATCGGTATATGTTGATGATATACCTGAAAGGGCCGGCACCCTCCATGCAGTTGTTTTCCACTCCCCTTGCGCGCATGGTATAATAAAGGGGCTTGACGTATCTGAGGCCTTGAATAACAACGGAGTACATGCAATACTAACAGCTTCTGACATCCCCGGAGAGAACCAGATAGGCGGGGTAATCCCGGATGAGCCACTTTTTGCAGACGGCAAGGTTGAATTCGCCGGCCAACCAGTGGCACTGGTAGTTGCTTCTGATGAAGCAACAGCAAGAAAGGCCAGAAGACTAATCAAAATTGAGGTTGAGGAACTTGAAGCTGTTACCGGTGCCAGGGAGGCATACAAAAAGTCAATGTTTTTGTCGCCTCCCGGTATATTCATTAGCGGTGACATTGAGAAAGCATGGAGAGAGTGCGAATATATATTTGAAGGGCAGTGTGAGTCAGGAGGTCAGGAACACCTCTACATAGAAGGGCAGGCCTCTTATGCGTATTTAAATGAGGACGGTGCGATCAGGATAATATCCTCGACCCAGGGACCTACCCACGTGCAGAAGACAGCTGCAGCAGTACTCGGGTTGCCAATGCACCGAATTGAGGTTGATGTTACCCGTCTTGGAGGCGGTTTCGGCGGAAAGGAGGACCAGGCAACACCTTACGCATGCATGGCAGCCTTGGCTGCCATGCGTTTGAAAAAGGCCGTAAAGATTGTTTTGCACCGCCTTGACGATATGATTATGACAGGCAAGCGCCACCCATACAGCGCTGACTACAAGATCGGACTATCCGCCGGGCTAAAGATCATTGCATACCAGGCAAGGCTCTACCAGAACGGTGGTGCAGCAGCTGACCTGTCGCCGGCCATACTTGACCGCAGCCTGTTTCATTCGACAAATGCATACTATATTCCGAATACGGAGGTAACTGCATACAGCTGCAAGACCAATCTGCCGCCCAACACTGCCTTCAGGGGCTTTGGAGGGCCACAGGCGATGTTCGTGATTGAGTCGGCAATAGCCAGGGCAGCACACGAACTTAAAACTGAAGCCAGAACAATACAGGAAAGGAACTTCCTCAGCAGCAAGGATCACTTCCAGTATGGACAGAAGGCAGCAGGCGCCAGCATTAGAAAATGCTACAAGCTGGCCGCAAAGGAGTTTCAGATAGAGAGGCTTTCAAAAGAGGTAAGGGAGTTCAACAGCAAAAACGGATTACGAAAAAAAGGCATAGCAATGATGCCCGTCTGCTTTGGAATTTCATTTACCAGCAAGCATATGAACCAGGCACGCGCACTGGTGCATATATATCAGGACGGGAGTGTAGGTGTAAGCACAGGGGCGGTAGAAATGGGCCAGGGTGTCAATACCAAGATAGTTCAGGTAGTGGCAAAGACTCTTGCCGTTGATCCCGGACTTGTAAGGATCGAGACCACAAATACCACAAGGGTCAGCAACACCTCCCCCACAGCTGCCAGCTCAGGTGCAGACCTTAACGGCAAGGCAGCACAGATTGCTTGTTCAAGGCTGGCATCACGACTCAAAAGGGCAGCAGCAAACAAACTGGGCAAGGAAATCAGGGATATTGAACTAAGTGGCAAAGGGATAAGGATTAATGGGAAATCTGCCGGCATCTCCTGGAAGGAGGCGGTAAAGTATGCCTACATGCAAAGGATATGCCTGTCGGAACAGGGGCACTATTCAACCCCTGGCATTGATTTCAACAGAAGTATATCAAAAGGGCAGCCCTTTGCCTACCACGTATATGGCGCTGCTATTGTCACAGTCAATGTTGACTGCATCAGGGGCACATATGAAGTGGAAAGGGTAAATATTGTTCATGATTTCGGCAACTGCATGAACACTTTAATTGACATGGGTCAGGTGGAAGGAGCCCTGATGCAGGGAATTGGCTGGATGACCATGGAGGAGTTTTCCTGGGATAAAAATGGACATATTCTCTCCAAGAGTCTTTCAACCTACAAGGTCCCGGATATCTACTCAGCACCGGGTGAGGTGAATTGCATACCCCTGCCATCAAAGGGGCCGGCCAAGGCAATCCTTAAGTCAAAGGCAGTGGGCGAACCCCCGCTCATGTATGGTATAGGCGTATACTTTGCACTGCAGAATGCCATTATTTCTTTCAATCCTTCATACCGTCCCGACTTTAATGCACCACTCACCCCTGAGAAGGTCCTGATGCGCCTTTACTCTTCCCGGCCCGGGAAAAAGCGATCATAATCCCCCGGTGTATTGATGTTTGACAATACCTGAGTTCTGTGAGTTTCAGCAAGGCAGGTACCGGTACTTTCCAGATGTTCCCTTAATGTAAGATGGTATTTCCTGGCTCTTTTCAATCTCTTTGCAGCATTAGGTGATAAAAGTATCGGGCTGCCGTATTTCCCCCCACATACAGGTCTTATGCATCCGTGCTCCCCTGGATAGGATGCGAGCCATTCAAGGATATCAGTGGTAATAAAGGGGTTGTCAACATTATGGACAAATACGCTGTTTGCCAATTTACCAAGCGCCCTGAGGCCACACTGAAGGGAGAATAACCTGCCCTTTTCCGGGTAACGGTTAAGCACAATATCCACTTCCGGTGGCATTTCTGCAACATGGGCCTCAAGCCAGCTAACACCTTGATGGTTGACCACCATTGCGATCCTCCTGCAACCGAAACCGGAATAGACGCTGGCGCAACGTCCTGCAAAGCTAATTCCGTGTGCATATTCAAGCGAAAGCTTTGGTGTTTTCATCCTTATAGAACTTCCGGCAGCCAGTATAACTGCATCGAAATCAATTTTCATCTTATTGAAAACATTTCATATTTTTGACAACAGGCAGCCTCCAAATCAAAAAGCAAATGTCCGACAAACTCTTTCCCCTTCCTGTCGAAAAACTCCTCGGAATCACTCTGAATGAACTTGACAATAAAGGTAGTTATTTTGGTATACCAGGGGATATCTTCTATACGCCACCTGCAGGAAGGAAAAACCGCCTTGAAAGCAGAATATTCGACCACATAATTCAGACACCAATAGGCATAGCAGCCGGCCCGCACAGCCAGATGGCACAGAACATTGTTGCAGCATGGCTGATGGGAGCCCGTTATATTGAACTAAAGACTGTACAAACACTCGACAACATCGACGTTCCCAAGCCCTGTATCGACATGCAGGATGAGGGGTACAACTGTGAGTGGTCGCAGGAGCTGAGTTTGCGTCAGAGTTTTGATGAATACCTCAAGGCCTGGGTTATAATACATGTACTGAATCACCGCATGGGTCGCAGTGAAGGCCCCGGTGTAGTATTTAACATGAGTGCCGGATACGACCTTGAGGGTATACGCAGCGAGAACATGCGGTGGTTCTTTGGCAAGATGACCGTTTGCCCGGGCGAGATAGAAGAAAAAAGGGAAGCGTTAAAGGAAGTTTACCCTCCCATTTCTGATGTCAGCATTCCAGGAACCATTTCAGACAACATTACCCTGTCAACAATGCATGGTTGCCCGGCCGGTGAGATTGAATCGATCGCCGGCTGGCTGATGGAGGAAAAAGGCCTGCACACTTACGTCAAGCTTAACCCAACCCTCCTCGGACCCGGAATACTCAGGGAAATTCTAAACGGGCAGCTGGGCTTCAAAACAGTTGTGCCCGACCAGGCATTCGAACACGATCTCAGGTATGATGATGCTGTAAGGATAATTAAGAACCTGAGGCAAAAGGCAGGGGAATGCGATCTTGAGTTCGGCCTTAAACTAACAAACACACTAGAAACACTTAACAAAAGGGAGGTTTTTAACAAGGGTGTAGATAAAGTATATATGAGCGGAAGGGCATTGCATCCACTGGCTGTTAAGCTTGCTTCCATTTTACAGGAGGAGTTTGAAGGTAGTTTGTCGCTCTCCTTCTCAGGTGGGGCAGATGCATTCAATACCGCTGAATTGCTGGCCTGTGGGTTCAAAACCGTAACATCATGTTCTGATCTGCTGAAGCCTGGCGGCATGATGAGGATACCACAGTACCTGGAACAAATTCACAAGAAAATGGCATATTGCGGGGCTGAAAGCACTGAGCAACTGGTAACAAAGTCATCTGATGGCAGATGCAGGGAAGAGGCCTTACGGAAAAACCTGCGGGAGTATTTCTCGAAAACCCTGTCTGGCAGTTACTATAAAATGGAGTTTATAAACCCGCCAAACATAAAGACAAATCGCAGGCTTGAATTATTTGACTGTATTTCTGCACCTTGTCGCGATACCTGTGCCACATTGCAGGATATACCCGAATATCTGCTTTCTGCATCAAATGGGGAGTTTCAGAAGTCGCATGAAACCATATTGCGTACAAACCCCTTTCCCTCGGTAACAGGGATGATATGCGATCACCTGTGCCAGGACAAATGCACAAGACTGCATTACGATGAGCCCCTGCTTATAAGGGAGGTTAAACGCTTTTGCTCCGGACAAAGTGAACCGGATATCTGGCCGGCACCCGACAATGGCCTTAAGACAAGTATAATAGGTGCCGGCCCTGCCGGGCTCTCCTGTGCGTATTTCCTTGCACTGGCTGGTTTTTCGGTAGAGGTATTTGAAAAACTGCCTCAGGCAGGCGGTATGGTACGGTTTGCAATTCCGGGGTTCAGGCTGAGCGATGAGGCTCTTGACAGGGATATTGAACGGATAAGGTCGCTTGGGGTAAAAATTCACTATAACCGTTTTGTTGACAGGGAATTCTTCAAAAAGATAAAGGAGGGATCTGATTTTGTATTTGCCGGCCCCGGGGCACCAAAATCAATGCCCCTGGATATTGAAGGAATTGAAGCCCGGGGTGTGCTTGACCCGCTCTCTTTTCTTTTCGCGGTAAGGGAAGGCAAAAGACCTGAACCTGGCAGAAAGGTCGTGATAATCGGCGGGGGCAACACGGCAATGGACGCAGCCCGGACCGCCTCCAGGCTTACAGACGGAGAAGTAATAATAGTTTACCGGCGCACAATAAACCAGATGCCCGCCGACCAGGGTGAAATCAGGGCAGCAATGCAGGAGGGAGTAAGATTCATTGAGCTCTGCGGCCCTGTGGGCATCATAAAGAAAAAGGGCAGGGTTAAGGCATTAAGGGTGGTAAGAATGGAATTAAGCGGCAGGGATCTTTCCGGCAGGCCAAAGCCCGTCAGAATTAAGGGAAGTGAATTCGAAATTGAATGTGATACTGTAATCCCTGCAATAGGTCAAAAGGTAGAAACGGGTTTTATAGCAGAGAACGATTTAAAGACAAAAGAAGGGAGCTACCTGAGCCGGCAGGCAAGGGTATTTACCGGAGGAGATGCAATGCGGGGCGCATCTACGGCTATAAATGCCATCGGGGATGGCAGGAAGGCAGCCGGGGAGATTTTTAGAGCAGCCGGCCTGAAAGCTGGGCCCGGCCAGCCTGTAAAGGAGAATAAACCGGATAACAGGGAGATTATGATCCGCAGATCCAGAAGAGAGTTTGCACCTGTTGTCCGGGAGATCACATCAGATAAAAGGAAGAGTTTCAACCTAGTGCAACTGCCACTTTTCAGGGAGGAAATAGTAAGGGAGGCAGGCAGATGCCTTCAATGCGACGAGTTGTGCAATACCTGCGTTACCGTATGCCCCAACCTGGCAAATTATCCCTGGTCGGCAAGTGCTGCAGAATATCCGGTACATACTGTCATACAGGATAAATACGGCAAGACACTAATTACTGAAAACGGCACTTTTTCAATAAAACAGAGCACCCAGATCCTGAATATAGCCGACTTTTGCAATGAGTGCGGAAATTGCGAAACCTTTTGTCCGACCGCCGATGCTCCATACAGGGTAAAGCCAAAAATACACCTTGGCATGGATTCTTTTAATGCTTCAGACGAGGGTTATTACCTTAGTAAGCTTCAAAACAGAAATATCCTCTTATTTAAGGACAAAAACGGATTGACGACATTCTCTGACCATGGCAGCCACTATACATTTGAATCCAACCAGGTTTTCATTGAACTTGACGCCAACACTTTCGGGATAAGAGAGGCAAAGGTCAAATTAAAGGGCAAATACAGTGCAGGTACGGAAAAGGCTGCCGCTATGCACATTTTACTTGAAGGGACAAAAAATTTATTTTAAAAGGACATGATAGAATTCACAGACAGAATCACGAACGAAAAAGCCCGTGAAAATGCCATCAGGCGCTTCAGAGAAAAGGAGATAATACTTCCTCTGTTCAGCCAACAAAAGGATCCGGATCTTATACCCGACAAGGTTAAAGACAGGCTTAAAAACATAGGGCTTTGGGAGATACACCCTTTGAACCTATTCCGGATAAACTGGAAAAATGAGGCCAGAGAAAGCGGCGGGCTTTTTGGCAAGGTAAATTACTTTGAGATACCGCGCTCAATCAGCGGAGTGAAAGCCCGCATCCTTATGCTGGCCGGGAAGTGGTTCCCCACTGGCGCCCACAAGGTTGGTGCAGCTTATGGATGCCTTGCCCCCAGAATAATAACAGGAGAGTTCGACCCGACCTACCACAAGGCAGTCTGGCCATCAACCGGTAACTATTGCCGAGGCGGGGCCTTTGACTGCAAGTTAATGGGAAGCAATGCCGTTGCAATACTGCCTGAAAATATGAGCCGGGAAAGGTTTGACTGGCTCAGGAATGAAATCGGGTGTGAAGTAATTGCAACACCGGGTTGTGAATCCAACGTAAAGGAGATATATGACAAATGCTGGGAGATCAGGCGCACCCGTCCGGATTGCATAATACTAAATCAGTTTGAAGAGTTCGGCAATGCAGTGTGGCATTACCATATAACCGGAAATGCGCTCGAGGAGGTTTTCAGAATGGAGGGTTCCGGCAGGAGCCGTCTTGCGGCTTATGTATCGGCAACAGGATCAGCCGGTACCATTGCCGCAGGAGACTACCTGAGGACAATTGCACCGGATGTCAGGGTAGTGGCCTCCGAGGCACTGCAATGCCCCACCCTTCTGCAAAATGGCTATGGAGGGCACCGTATAGAGGGCATTGGCGACAAGCATGTACCCTGGATCCACAATGTCAGGAATACCGATATGGTAACGGCCATTGACGATGAGGACTGTATGCGTTTATTAAGGCTATTCAATGAAAAAGAGGGAGTTAACTTTTTGATGTCTGAAGGACTAAACCGCGAGGAGGCCGGCACCCTACCCCTGCTCGGTATATCTGGGATAGCCAATATGATCTCGGCAATAAAGACTGCAAAATATTTAGAACTTGACAGTGACGATATAATCCTTTCTCTGGCAACTGATTCTGCGGAGCTTTACAGTTCAAGGCTAATCGAATTAAGGGAAAACAAGGGTGTATATACTGAAAAACAAGCACTCAGGGACTTTGAGAAAGCTATAATGGGAACTGCGACCGACAATTTGAAAGAGCTGAGCTACCGGGATAAAAAGGCGATCCACAACCTGAAGTACTTTACCTGGGTAGAACAGCAGCAAAAAGATGTTGATGACCTGGACAGCCTTTGGTACGACAGAGGGCTCTGGCCAAAGATATTTGCCCAGATAGGTCGCTGGGACGAACTAATTGAGGATTTCAATGAGCGTACCGGAGTTTTGTCAGGGCTTTAGCCGGAATTTCTCCAGGAATGGCAACCAAACTGCCATAAACTCCCTGAAGTGAGTTTCCATAGGATTATGGCCCACCCCTTCTAAAAGCTTTAGCTCAGTGTCTTTCATTCTATCAAGCGCAGGCTTTTTGCCGGTATAGGGTACCCAGGAGTCAGCATCACCCCACACAGCCAAGGAAGGAACCTCAAGGTTTGATGCATCAAGGCTTTTCAGCTCCCTGTGGTAAGCAGGTGCAGACAATATGGCACGCATGGTTCCGGGCACAGAAAGGGGTTCGGTATATGCCCTGACCTGCCCGGGATTTGGTTTCTGCCCGTATGCCGATCTCAGAATCCTCTCAATACGCTTCTCATTTATAAGCCACTTTTGAGCAAATTCACCGATAATGAACCTAAGTGGCGATAACCTCAACAACAGGTTAACTGAATGGTCATTAAAAGGCAGTTCCGGAAAGAGAACGGCAGATACAAAAGTAGCACTATCAAGGTCTTCCGGAAACATAAGCGCATATGCCTGTACAATGCCTCCCCCCATGGAGTGCCCTGCCATATGCCAGCACCTTCCGGGAAAATATCTATGCAAAAACTCATGCAAACGCATTGCATGTGCAGTAAAAGACTGGTTAATCCTATGCGAGTTGCCACTGTAGCCAAAGGGCGGCAAATCCACTGCAATAACCTCAAAACCGGATCTCGCCAGTGAATCTGCAACCTGTTGCCAGGAGTATGTTGATGCACCAAAACCATGCACAAGAAAAACGCTCCCTGCATGGGATTCAACGGCTGGCTCCCAGTAGCGGTAATGAATTTCTGTCCCTTTTATCTCTGCAAAACAGCTGTTGGGAAAGGGATGTCCTGCACAACTGACTGCAGGAACACCAAAAAGCAGAAAAAAATAAATTGTCCGCAAATTCATTGTCAAAATAAAAACCTGCCAATCCCAACAAAATTAGTAAAAACAGCCCCGGTTTGATCAAAATTTAATAAATTGGCATTATAACTTGCTTTCTATGGGATACCCCTCAAAAAAGAAGGAGTTCTGCTATTTATGCACAAGCTGTGGCAACAGCTATAATGCTGCCGTAAGCGGAATAATTTATCTCTGCCCCGTGTGCAGCAAGGAAAATAAAGCCATGCAACCCCCGAAAGGAGTCCTGAAAACAGTATACGACTACTCTGATCTGCGCAGAAAGATAGAATCTTTTGATGATTTCAAAGAAAACGGCTATCTGGACCTGTTACCAATAAAAAGCTTAAGCAGTCTTCCGCAGCTAAGGGTTGGCAATACCCCGCTATATTACATAAGCCAGCTTGATGGCCGAAAGCTCCCCTTTCACCTTTATATCAAGGACGACAGCCAGAACCCCACTTTTTCCTATAAAGACAGGGCCTCAGCAATAGTCTCGGCATTTGCGAAGGAACAAGGGATTAAGACAATTGTTACAGCTTCCACAGGTAATGCAGGCTCATCAATAGCCGGGATCTGTGCCTCGCAGCGCCAGAATGCAATAGTCCTGGTTCCTGAAAGGTCGCCAAGGGCTAAACTATGCCAGATTATAATGTACGGAGCCCGGCTTTTGCCAGTAAAGGGCACATATGACCAGGCATTCGAGCTCAGTATCAAAATCAGCGAAACACACAAATGGTATAACCGCAATACTGCCTATAACCCACTTACGATAGAAGGCAAGAAGACAGCCTCATTTGAGATATATGACAAAATGCGGCCGGCAAAGAGCTACAGAATATTCGTGCCCGTAGGGGACGGGGTTATCATATCCGGCATCTATAAGGGTTTCGAGGATCTGCTCAATATTGGTATTATCGATGAAATGCCATTGCTGGTTGCAGTACAGTCAGAAGGCAGCGACAACCTGATCAGGAATATCGGGTCCCATTCATTCAGCATACGCAAAAGCCTGACAATAGCCGACTCGATCTCTGTTGATATTCCCAGAAATTTCTACTACACAAGGCAAATGATAGAAAAGTACAATGGTGAGTGTATAAGCGTAAGTGATATGGAGATAATGTCAGCTTCATCGGTTCTGGCGAGGAACACAGGGGTTTTCTCTGAACCGGCCGCAGCAGCGGGTTTTGCAGGGCTGCTCAGGTATCACCGCGATGACAGGCTGAAACACGCCTCACATAATATTGTCCTGTCAACTGGAAGCGGCCTTAAGGACACCGGGCCGGTAGAGAAGCAGCTTGAAATCCCTTCAGGCCTTGAGCCTGATACTGACCCTGTCAATGATTTAATGAAGGCAGGCCTGAGGTACTGAATTCAAAATTGCGCGATACGATATGATCAAACTATCGGTTAATGGAGAAAACAGGAGTTACAATGGAAGTGGCGAAATCAGCCTGCTCCGTTATCTGCGTGAATTACTCCATATAACTTCTGCAAAGGAAGGCTGTTCAGGCGAAGGAGTTTGCGGAGCCTGCACCGTAGAGGTAAACGGGAAACCCAGTCTCGCCTGCCGTGTCTGGATGAAGGATTTGAACGGGTCGTCTGTGATCACCACCGATGGTCTGCCCGAACCTTTCAGGACCATGATTGGCAGAATGTTTGCCGAAAATGGTGCGGTTCAGTGCGGATTTTGTACACCAGGCTTTATCTTGAGATCCCGGAAGCTTTTTGAAAAAGATCCTCCTCCCACGCGCCTTGAAATAATCCGCAATATAAACCCAAACCTCTGCCGGTGTACCGGTTATGTCAAGATCGTCAATGCAATTGAACAGGCACTGAACAATAAAAAAGAGATCACATTGGGCAATTTGCAGGGAGGTATCGGTATTTCGCTCACAAAATATGGATCAATTGAAACAGCGCTGGGTTCAAGGCAGTTTGTAAATGACCTTTACCCTGAGGGTATTCTGCATGCAGCCTTGAAATTCAGCGATCATCCCAGGGCACGGGTTACCGGTTCTGATATCTCTGAAGCTTTGTCCATTGAAGGGGTTATCGGGGTCTTTACAGCTGATGACATTCCCGGAGACAGGTATAACGGTTTAATTTTCAATGACTGGCCCCTTATGGTTGCAAAAGGGGAGGTAACCCGCTATATTGGTGATGTTCTGGCGGGAGTGGTTGCTAAAGACAGGGAAACTGCCAGAAAAGCTGCCGAAAGTATAAAAATCAGATATGATGTGCTAGAGGGTGTTTTCTCCCCGGAAGATGCGCTGAAAAATACCAGCCCCCGGGTACACCCCGGAAGGTCAAACTTACTTGAAACATCCAGCATTCATTCCGGCAATCCTGAAAGGGAGTTCGCCAATGCTCGATGGATATCATCAGCAGTTTACCAAACCTCACTTATCGAACATGCATTCCTCGAATGCGAGGCAGCAGTTGCCATTCCTGAAGGCAAAGGCATCAGGGTCTACAGCCAGGGCCAGGGTGTATATGAAGACCGCAGGCAAATTGCGCGGATACTTAATACTGGGGAGGAGGATGTCAGGGTAAGCCTTGTCCCCAACGGAGGTGGATTTGGAGGCAAGGAAGACCTCAGCGTGCAGGGCCATGCGGCTTTATTTGCCTGGCTGCTCAAAAAACCTGTCAAGCTCAGCCTGGACAGGGAAGAATCAATAAGGATGCACCCTAAACGACACCCGGTTAAGATGGAGATAAAGCTTGCATGCGACAGCAACGGAAAGTTCACAGCCCTGCAGCTGGAAGCAACAGGTGATACGGGTGCATACGCATCCGTAGGCACAAAGGTAATGGAGCGTGTTGTGGGCCACGCCACAGGGGCCTATTGGATACCTTCAGTTGACATCAGGGCAAAAACCGTATACACGAATAATATACCTTCAGGTGCCATGAGGGGTTTCGGTGTACCTCAGATTGTATTTGCACTTGAAAGCTGTATAGACGAACTTTGTTACGCCGGAGGATTTGACCGCTGGCAGATCAGGTATGACAACGCCCTGGAAGAAGGTTCAAGGACTGCTGCCGGGCAAAGACTTGAAGGTGTGGGACTCAAAAAAACACTTCTGGCGGTAAGGGAGGACTTCCGGAGAGCCCGGTATGCCGGAGTTGCTTGTGCAATAAAGAATTCAGGAGTGGGAAACGGCATGACAGACGAAAGCTCTGTAAAGATAAAGATAGTGTCAGAAGGAAGGGTGGAGATACACCATGGCTGGACCGAAATGGGGCAGGGAATAAATACGGTAGCCATTCAATTCCTTTGTCAGGAAACCGGAATACCTCCCGCAAACATAAAAGTAATAGTGGACACTACAGCGGGTATACCCACAGGTATGACAACTTCCTCCAGGGGAACGGCACTGCTGGGTAATGCAATTATAGATGCAGCCTCCGGACTCAAAAATGATCTGGTGGCCGCGGGTAGCGATGTTGAAGGAGCACTTAAAAACCTTACAGGAAGTGTTTACAGGGGCAAATACATATGCGACTGGACCTGCAGACCGGGAGAGAATGGCGGTGATCCCAAAATCCACTTTTCTTATGGGTATGCCACCCAGGTTGCCATATTGGACAAAACGGGCAGACTAAGAAAGGTGGTGGCGGCACATGATGCGGGCAGGGTAGTCAACCCCCTGCTATTTCAGGGACAAATAGAAGGAAGTGTTCATATGGGAGTGGGTTATGCTCTTAAAGAAAACCTCCCCCTTGAAAAAGGCTGGCCGGATAGTTTTAAAATGAAGGATCTGGGAATAATAAGGGCTAAGGAAATGCCCGAGGTTAAGGTTATAGCAGTAGAGGAGAAAGATCCCCACGGCCCTTATGGTGCCAAGGGCATAGGTGAAATAGGAGTAGTACCTACCGCTGCTGCGGTTGCAAATGCATACTATGCATTCGACGGGGTGAAACGAACAAGCCTTCCCATTGAACCCATAAAAAAGAAATAAAAAGACCATCCTATGGCCACAATACTCAGAAACGCAACATATATTGACTGGGAAAGTCTCAGTATGAAACAATGCAATATTATTGCCGGGGAAGGTAAGAATGCGGGTATAAGGTTTGTAGATAAAGTTAGTGATGAGATGACCGGGGTTAAAGAAACTTCCGTTATAGATTGCACCGGAAAATTTGTTACAAAATCTTTTGCAATAGGTCATCATCATGTATATTCCGCACTTGCCAGGGGAATGCCGAAGCCTTTGGGAGTACCATCTGACTTCAGGGCGATACTCAAGTATATCTGGTGGACCCTTGACCAGAACCTCGACCGGGAAAGCATCAGGCTCAGTGCACTGGCAACAGCCATTGAGGCTTTAAAGGCAGGATCCACATTTATTGTAGACCATCATGCATCACCCGGGCACATAGGCGGATCACTTGAAACAATTGCCGGGGCATTTGAACAGGCCGGTATAAGTCATCTTCTCTGCTATGAAGTAACTGACCGTTACGGAACGGACAAGGCAGCTGAAGGGCTTGAGGAGTGCGATAACTGGCTTGAAAAAAACCAGGGCCTTGTAGGCCTGCATGCCTCTTTCACCGTAGGTAATGAGAGCCTTGAAAGAGCAGTAAGGCTGATGCAGAAGCATGGCAGCGGGATACATATTCATCTTGCAGAAGACAAGTACGACCAGAAACACTGCCTGCAGAACTATTACCAGCAGGCAGGCCACCGGCTGAATGAAGCCGGGGTACTGGACTCACCAAAAACCATTCTGGTACACGGTCTTCATCTTAACGATGGGGAGAGGGATATGATTCGTAAAAAACCCTGCTGGATAGCACAGAATATGGAAAGCAACCTGAAGAACAAGGTTGGCTGCTTTAGTTCCAGAGGCCTGGGCGATAAAATTTTCCTGGGTACTGACGGCATGCACGGCGATATGCTGAGAAGCATGAAAGCCGCCTTCTTCGCAGGCCAGTTATACGATGATATTAATTTCACTTCGGCATACCAAAGGCTGAGGAACATACACAGATACATCAGGCAGAATAATTTTTCCGGAGACGGGGATAACAATCTTATAGTTGTCGATTACAACAGCGCTACTGAAGTAAATCCGGATAACTTTGCAGCACATCTGATTTTCGGGATCTCCTCATCCCATATAAGGTATGTGATTGCAGAAGGCAGAGTTGTTGTAAAAGATGGCAGGCTGCAGACCCTGGATGAGGAAGCAGTACTCAAGGAGGCAAGAAAATACGCCGGCATGCTATGGAAAAGGATGTCAGCATCACATAAAACCATATAAACTTTTTGACAAGATGTATACCATACCCACCCACGTAGAAAGGGAAAGCAGGGAGTTCAGGGAAAACAGCAGGCATTACGGCGAAATTCTCAGCAAGCACCGTGAGATCATGCACAAGGTAATGAAGGGCGGCCCTGACCAGGCAGTTGAGAAGCACCGCTCACGCGGCAAACTGCTTGCTCGAGAAAGGATTGACCTGCTGCTTGACCCGGGCACACCATTCCTTGAGCTTTCCACACTGGCAGCATATGAGCAGTATGGAAACAGCTTTCCGGGGGCAGGAATGGTGAGTGGCATCGGAATTATACACGGACATGAGGCAGTTGTTATCGCCAATGATGCAACGGTAAAAGGCGGCACTTACGTAAAGCAGACCATCCGGAAACACTTACGGGCTCAGGAAATTGCAATGCAGAACAAGCTTCCCTGCGTTTACATGGTTGACTCCGGTGGCATCTTCCTCCCCGAGCAGGCTGAAGTGTTCCCCGACAGGGATGATTTCGGTAGGATATTCTTCAATCAGGCAAGGCTCTCTGCGCAGGGCTGCCCGCAGATATCAATCGTAATGGGATCCTGCACTGCCGGAGGAGCCTATATACCGGCCATGAGTGACGAAACCATTATTGTTAAGAACCAGGGTACCATTTTCATTGGCGGGCCACCCCTGGTAAAGGCTGCCACAGGTGAGGTAGTAAGCCCCGAAGAGCTCGGTGGGGCGGAAGTACACACAACCAGGTCGGGAGTGGCTGACCATTTTGCAGAAAATGACCAGCATGCCATATCAATTTGCAGAAGCATCTTCGAGACAATACAACCAGACAAAAGACAGCCTCTGGATATAAAGGATAGTGAGGAACCCCTGTATGACCCGGAGGAGTTAACCGGGATCATACAGGCAGATCACAAGAAACAGACAGACCCTTATGAAGTTATAGCAAGAATAGTTGACGGCAGCCGGTTCCATGAGTTCAAGGCGAGGTATGCCACAACACTTGTTACCGGTTTTGCACGGATAATGGGCTATCCGGTAGGTGTTATAGCAAACAACGGTGTTCTTTTCGCAGAATCATCCCTGAAGGGCACGCATTTCATTGAATTGTGCAATTTCAGAAAGATACCGATCCTCTTTTTGCAGAATATTACTGGGTTTATGGTAGGCAAGGTATATGAGAATGCAGGGCTGGCAAGGGACGGGGCTAAACTGGTACATGCCGTTGCAAACGCCAATGTACCAAAAATAACTGTCATTACAGGAGGTTCATATGGCGCCGGCAATTACGCCATGGCGGGAAGGGCATTCGACCCCCACTTTATTTTCATGTGGCCCGGAGCAAGGATATCCGTTATGGGCGGTCAGCAGGCAGCAATGGTCCTTGCACAGGTTAAAACCGACCAGCTGGAGGCAATGGGAAAGAAAGCTGATCCCGGAGAGATTGAAAAAATGAAATCCGAAATACTTAATAAATATGAGACCGAGGGTTCGGCATATTACAGTTCCTCGCGCCTGTGGGACGACGGTATTATAGAGCCCATGCAAACCAGACAGGTAGTTGCCCTGGCAATTTCCACCTCGCTTAACAGGGAGTTTAACAACCCTTCCAGCGGAATTTACAGAATGTAGTTCAATATATTATAACAGGTAAATCGTCAGTAAATGGAGCAGTTCAATACAATTAAGCTTGATATTTCAGGCCAGACTGCATACATAGTCCTTAACAGGCCGGAAAAACGTAATGCAATCAACGGTGATATGGCCCTGGAGATAATTAGCGCCCTGCAATATGCCGACAGTGAGGACAATATACGGGTAGTTATCCTCTCGGGAGCCGGAAAGATTTTCTGTGCCGGGGCTGACCTTGAGTGGATGGGAACTGAAGCTAAAGATAAAGAAGATTACACAGACCTGCTTGCCACCCTGTTCGATTCTGTTTACCGATTCCCAAAACCCCTGATCGCAATTGTGCATGGTAAACTTATAGGCGGAGCCATAGGTCTGGCTGCCGGGGCCGATTTTGTTCTTGCAGAGAAGAACTCCGGCTTCTGTTTCAGCGAGGTCAGGCTGGGTCTTATACCGGCTACCATCTCACCATATATCATAAGACGAATCGGTGAGTTCAGGGCCAGACAACTTATGTCAACAGCTTTGCTTTTTGATGCGTCAGTTGCATTTTCTGCCGGTCTGGTCGACAAAATGGGGGAAATGGAGGAATTGGAAGCCTACAAAGATTATCTTTGCAAAGAGATAAGCATGAACGCCCCCGGGGCAACCAGAAGTTGTAAAAATCTTCTGCTGAAGGTATCGGGCAGGCAGCCGGGCGAAGAAGTGACCAGGATAACATCAGCCCTGCTTAAGGAAACAAGACAGGGCAGCGAAGCTGCAGAGGGCATTCGTGCATTCATGGAAAAACGCAGACCTGTTTGGAATAAACAATGAGCAGAATAAGGCAAATAGACAAGGTATTGGTCGCCAACCGGGGTGAGATAGCGGTAAGGATCTTCCGGACCCTGCACCAGATGGGCATATCATCAGTAGCAGTATATACTGTAGCAGATGCCTTGTCGCTTCATGTTTCTGAGGCTGATGAACGATACAGGCTCAAGGGAGACAGCCTTGCCGACACTTACCTGAACAGTAAGCAACTAATTGATATAGCTCTTGAAAGTGGAGCCACAGCCATACATCCAGGATACGGCTTCTTGTCGGAAAACCCTGAATTTGCCAGGGCGGTTTCGGATGCCGGTCTTATATTTATTGGGCCAAAGGATGATGCGATAAAGGCAATGGGTAATAAGATCGTCGCCCGACAGCTTGCAGCAGACCTTGGCATACCGGTAATAGCAGGTGCAAGTGGCAGTGCCGGCTCCATTACCCGGGCAGCAGAACAGATCGGATACCCTTTGATGGTTAAGGCCGCAGCAGGTGGCGGTGGAAAGGGAATGCTTATTGCCAGGTCGGCAAAAGAGCTGAAAGAGGTGCTTGAATCTGCGAGCCGTGAGGCAAGGAATTACTTTGGCAACGGTGATGTTTATATTGAAAAATATCTCGACCAGATAAGGCATATAGAGATACAGGTACTTGCAGACAATCATGGTAACGTAATAAGTCTTTTCGAGCGCGAATGTTCATTGCAGAGGCGTAACCAAAAAATAGTGGAAGAAGCACCAGCACCGGGGCTTTCAGAAAAGACACGAGAGCAGATGACTGAGTCAGCCTGCAGGCTTGCACGGCATATTTCATATTCCGGTGCGGGAACTGTTGAGTTCCTGGTAAGCGGCAGAATGTTCTACTTCCTTGAGATGAACACCCGCATCCAGGTAGAACATCCTGTAACAGAAATGATAACAGGTGTGGACATAGTAAGGGAGCAAATAAACATTGCAATGAACAGGCAGATCTCTTTTTCCCAGGAAGATATAAAGGTCAGCGGACATGCCATAGAGGCGAGGATATATGCCGAAGATCCAGAAAAGGATTTTCTGCCATCACCCGGCAGGGTGCTGCTCCACAAAAAACCTGAGGGGAAGGGCCTGAGGGTAGAAACAGCCATGGATGTAAAAGGTGAAATAAACAGCCTTTACGACCCCATGGTAAGCAAGGTGATATATCACGCCAATAATCGTGAAACAGCAAGGAAGAAACTGGTGATACACCTTAAGGACTATGTTCTCCTGGGAGTCAGGTCCAATATAGCATTTCTGATCAATGCGCTTAACTCAAGGCAGTTTACAAACGGTAAACTGACAACAAAACTGGCAGAAGAGCTCCAGTCGGGCAGCAGTTCGCCCAGGATAAGCACTTCCGAAAAAAACCTTTTGTCAATGGCATTTCTTTTCTCCAAGCCCTCAGATGATGCCGGGAACGGAAGTACATGGCAGAGAATTGGATACTGGCGATTGCAGCCAGAAGCAAGCCTTCTGATAAACGGTGAAGCTGTAGGCAAAAAGTTCATATACCATAACCAGAGGCATATGAGCATTATAGAAAGAAATACCCGGACTACATACCAGCTTCTTTACCGTGATGTAAATACAATGCGTATTGACGCAGAGGGACACATACATACGCTATACTATATGCCTGTAAACGGTAAGGTCTATTTCCAGCATGAAGGACTCACTTCAACAGTCAGCCCCGCAAGACATCTCGGCCGGGAGACGCTCAGGGAGATAAACAAGAACCCAGAGCTGGAGGGCGAAAGCATTATAAGGGCACCGATGCACGGTACTGTTATAGAAATTAACATCGGGCAGGGTGACAGGGTAAACAAGGGAGATGTTCTGATGATACTTGAATCAATGAAGATGGAAAACAAAATATGTGCAACGGCCAAGGCATTTGTAAAGGATGTAGTTGTAAAACAAGGAGATATGGTTGAAGATAACAGTGTCCTTTTAAGCCTGTCTGACAAGCCGGTATAGATCAGTTATCCCCGGTAATAAAAAATTTATACTTTTACTCAACCACTGGACCTATTTTTTGTTATATGTTTTTGCATCTAGGTTAAACATTACTAATATAATACTGATTTAATGCATACCAATCCATTTTTAACACAAGCTCACGAAGAACTCAGAAAGAGGGTACGTAAATTTGCGGAACAGGAAATCATGCCCTATGCTGCAGAGCTGGATGAGAAAGAGCAATTCTCAGAAGATCTGACAGAAAAAATGGGGAAGATGGGCTTTTTTGGCATACAGGCACCGAAGAATCTCGGCGGACTGGAAATGGACACCCTGTCTTACATTATCATAGTGGAGGAGCTTGCAAGGATAGACAGTTCACAGGCTGCAACAGTGGCAGCAGTTAACTCCCTTGGAATTGCGCCAATAATTAAGTATGGCACTGAAGAACAAAAGAAAAAGCTGATCCCGGGGCTCTGCACAGGCAAGAGAACATGGGCTTTCGGCCTGACCGAAGAAAATGCAGGATCAGACGCTATGGGTTCTGAAACCACTGCGGTGAGAGAAGGAAATTACTGGCTGATCAACGGCACAAAGACACATATAACCAATTCCGCATCAGAAATATCAGGCGGGGTAACATTGCAGGCAGTTACCGGCGAAAAAAATGGGAGGAAAAAGCTTTCTGCCATCATTGTTGAAAAAGGTACTCCCGGTTTCCGCAGCGAAAAAAGCAAGGGAAAGATGATGTGGAGGGCAAGCGACACTGGTAATATGTACTTTGATAACTGCCGGGTCCCCTACGAAAACCTCCTGGGAGAAGAAGGCCAGGGAGGGCGGATAATGCTTAACACCCTGGATTCAGGAAGGCTTTCTATTGCCGCTATAGGGCTTGGTCTGGCAAGGGGCGCAATGGATGCTTCTGTCGAGTATTCAAAGAAAAGGGTTCAGTTCGGAAGCCCGATATCCAGGTTCCAGGCAATTGGCTTTAAACTTGCCGATATGGACATGAAAATCGAACTTGCGCGCAACACCCTTTACAACGCATGCTGGAGAAAAGACAACAACTTCCAGTTCGCGCGCGAGGCAGCAATATCAAAACTTTACACTTCAGAGATCGCCAGAGAGGTAGCCGATGAGGCCCTTCAGATACACGGAGCGAAGGGCCTTTTCAAGCCAAGCATAATTGAGAGGTTTTACCGTGATCAAAGGCTGCTTCAGATCGGCGAGGGCACATCTGAAATACTGCGTCTTGTAATATCGCGCTACCTCGGAGTATAAGACACGTATCCAAGCATTAATTCCACATGAAAGACAGGAAGAAGGATCATATTGACCTGGCATTCGATTCCCGGACCCCTGTATCCGAAATGGATACCCGTTTTATTTATGAACCGATGCTCAGTCCGCACCCCGGTGATACAATACCGGAGTTCAGGTTCGGGGGCAAGATGCAGAAACTTCCCATATGGGTTTCAAGCATGACGGGCGGGACAAAGCTGGCTGGCAAGATAAACAGGAACCTTGCCAGGGCCTGCAGGGAATTCGGAATGGGGATGGGGCTCGGGTCATGCCGCGCCCTGCTAAAGGATGACAGCCACCTGCCCGACTTCGACATGCGGGATATAATCGGTGATGAGATGCCCCTGTTCGCAAATCTGGGAATAAACCAGGCGGAAGAGCTGATTGAACTAAAAGAGGCTGCCAGGGCAGAAGAACTTGTGCAAAAACTCAGGGCAGATGGATTATTTATACACATTAATCCATTCCAGGAGTGGTTTCAGCCCGAAGGCGACCGCCTTTTGCGTGCTCCCATAGAGACTATAAAGACATTGCTCGATCTTATTGATGTTCCTCTCGCAGTGAAGGAAGTTGGCCAGGGTATAGGTACAGAGAGTCTGAGGGAACTTATGAAGTTGCCTCTCGCTGCAATAGAGTTTGGTGCATTTGGCGGAACAAATTTCGCAAAGGTTGAACTTTCAAGGAATCCGGGTCATGCGCGTGAACTATTCGAACCCCTTTCATATGTGGGGCATGACGCAGCTCAAATGGTGGAAATGGTAAACCAGATAACAAATGAAGAAGGCAAAAATATCAGATGCCGGCAGCTAATAATTTCAGGGGGAATTAAGTCGTTCCTCGACGGTTACTACCTGATCAACAAATCCCTTATACCCTCAGTTTATGGTCAGGCTTCGGCATTTTTGAAATATGCCCGTGAAGATTACCAGCAACTGCATAATTTTGTAAGCCACCAGGTAAGTGGCCTGAAGATGGCTTATGCATTTCTCCGTGTAAGATAATATGTCTGAAAAAAAGATAATCAAAGGATTTTCCAGGCTTACACCCCAACAAAAAATTGAGGTTGTAAAGGATTATTTCAGTGAAAGCGAAAAGGCACTCAAGACACTCTCATCTTTCAGACATCCCGACAGCAACATTCAGGAACTTCTTTCGGGAATAAGTGAGAATACTGTCTCAAACTTTCATCTTCCCTATAATGTTGCACCAAATTTCCTTATAAATGGAAGGATGTATATGGTGCCTATGGTGATTGAAGAGAGCTCGGTTGTGGCTGCTGCATCCTCGGCAGCCAGGTTCTGGGCAGGCAATGGCGGTTTTTCAGCAAGAGTGGTAAACCAGCTGAAAAACGGCCAGCTCCATTTTCTGTTTTCCGGAAATACTTCAGCCCTTAAAACGGCAATGCAGGAAATAGAAAAGTTCTTAAGGAAGCATGCCAGCCCCCATACCGCAAAAATGGAAGAAAGGGGTGGTGGCATAAGGTCAATTGAGCTTAAAGACTGCAGAAATATCATAGAAAACTATTATCAGCTGAACGTAAGCTTCGATACCACCCAGGCAATGGGTGCCAACTTTATCAATACCTGCCTGGAAGACTTTTCCGAAGCCCTTGGATTATACTTTGCATCAAACAAGGAATTTAAAGAGGTCAAATATGAGCCCCTTATGGCCATACTCTCGAATTACAACGACCAATGCCTTGTTGAGGCCAGCGTCAGCTGCCCTGCAGAAATGCTTGAATCTGAAAGTAAAGGTTTGCCACCGGATGAATTTGCCCGCAGGATGATAATGGCCGTAACAATAGCCGAAAACGATATTTACAGAGCGACCACCCACAATAAAGGGATTATGAACGGGGTTGATGCGGTTATTCTGGCAACCGGCAACGACTATCGTGCTGTTGAGGCAGGAGCCCATGCATGGGCAGCCAGATCCGGCAGATACAGGTCATTGAGTTCGGCCTCCATGGAAAACGGGCATTTTGTTTTCAGCCTCAGATTGCCTATGGCAATAGGTACTGTCGGCGGACTTACCCGCCTTCACCCCCTGGCTTCCCTGTCTCTTGAAATGCTTGGAGAGCCGGACTCAGGGGAGCTTATGATGATTGCCGCCTGCGCAGGACTGGCAAACAATTATGCAGCTGTCCGTTCGCTTGTAACCACCGGTATACAAAGCGGCCATATGAAAATGCACCTGTCAAACATTTTGATGCAGCTCAAGGCAGGGCCCGTAGAGTCTTCAATGATCATAAAATATTTCAGCAAGAGGAAGGTGTCTTACAGGGAAGTATCAGCATATCTTGATAAAATAAGGCAAAATAAATAACAGGCTGCAATTTTGTAAGCATGTACTTCAGATCCAACGGTAAATTGATGATTTCGGGAGAATACCTGGTACTTGCTGGCGCAACTGCCCTGGCAATTCCTGTAAGGTATGGCCAGGGCCTGAGGGTGAAAAGCCGGAAGGCCGGCTCAGGGCCTAAGGTCAGTTGGACAAGCAGGGTTTGTGGTAAAAAATTCCTGCAGATTGCTTTTTTAGGGCAGGAATTGGAAATTTCCCGGTTACAGTTCTACGGACAGTATAAACAAGCAGAACCTGAAAAGCCTGCACGGTTTATCCGCAGGGTCCTGATGGCTGCCAGGGAAGTGAACCCCTTGTTCCTTAGCGAAGAGAAGTCGTGGGAGGTCGAAGCAGAGGTGGAGTTTGATCTGGAATGGGGGCTGGGGAGTTCCTCATCTTTAATATCCAATATTGCCTATTGGTCGGATGTAAACCCTTTTATCCTGGCATTCATGGTATCTAAAGGTTCCGGGTACGATATTGCCTGCGCCAGGAGCCGCAATGCAATTCTTTACACCTTTATTGGGCAGGGCAAGCAACCTCTGGTCAAAGAGACAGCTTTCTCGCCACCATTCAGCGACAGGCTGTATTTTGTATATTCAGGCAGAAAACAAAATACTGATGAAGAAATTAAGCATTTCAGACCCGGCACAATACCCGGTAAGTCTATAAGCGAAATATCGGAAATTTCGCGAAAGATGGCAAAAGCAACCAACCTTGAATCATTCATGGACCTTATGAAACGGCATGAATACATAACCGCTGAAATTACAGGGGGCATTCCGGCAATGGATAGTGACTTCAGGGGTTTTAAAGGGGCGGTCAAACAACTTGGGGCGTGGGGCGGTGACTTTTTACTTGCAGCTTCAGTTGCCTCCAGGGAGGAAGTTCTTGATTATTTCAGGCAATGCGGAAAAGGACCGGTTTTTGGATTTAACGAAATGATGATTAAAAATGAATAACAGAAAAACCGGCAGGGTTTGCTGGTCGAGCCCTGCAAACATCGCACTTGTAAAATACTGGGGTAAAAGGGGCGTTCAGCTGCCTATGAATCCATCCGTCAGTTTCGCTCTGAGTAAAAGTAAAATCAAAATCTCTGTGGAATACTCTTTGGAAAGTGGCCAAACCCCGGGAATTGATTCTTTTACACTTAACGGAAATACACATGATGAGTTTCTCCAGAGGATTGAAAAGTACCTGCTTGCTCTAAGTGATTATTTTCCCTTCCTGCAAATGGCCAGACTGAAAATTGACAGTATCTCATCCTTCCCCCATTCAGCCGGAATAGCTTCCTCGGCAGCAGCTTTCAGTGCCCTGGCCCTGTGCATCTGTAATATCAGGGCAGAGCTCAATGACCGGCCGGCCACAGGTGAGGATTTTTTCAGGGAGGCATCCTTTGTTGCAAGGCTGGGAAGCGGCAGTGCCTGCAGATCGGTGTACGGAGGTTTGTCGGTATGGGGAAAGACAGGACTGGTTGCCGGCTCGTCAGATGAATACGCTGTCAGGCTTGGAGAAGATATTTCATCACCCGGAATAACGGAGCTGAATGACTCTATACTGATTGTTGACAGCTCCACAAAAAAGGTGTCCAGCTCAGGCGGACATGCCCTTATGAAGGAGCACCCATACAAAGATGCAAGGATAGAACAGGCAGGTTCAAACCTTGAAACCATTATAAGGTCAATCAGGGAGGGGGATATTGAAACGTTCGGGCAGGTAGTTGAGAACGAGGCATTGAGCCTGCATGCACTTATGATGTCATCCTCCCCCGGATACTTATTGCTTCATCCCAATACCATCAAAGTAATTGAGAAGATATTGGATTTCAGAAAGGACACAGGGGTTCCGGCATACTTCACTCTGGATGCCGGTCCGAATATCCATCTTGTTTACAGGAAAACCGATCATGCAAGGGTAATACCCTTTATAAGGGATGAACTTCTCGCTTATTGCGAAAACCGCAGATGGCTGGACGACAGTGTGGGAAGCGGACCGGAAAACCTCAACGAAGAAATTTAAACAGGTTAAGAAAAAAGTATGAATACAGAAAACAGGTCCTTCCCGGCTAAGATTATGCTATTTGGCGAATACAGCCTTATGCAGGGTTCGGCAGCCATTACGGTACCTTTTGATAGGTTTGGTGCAAGGCTCAGCTTTAGCGGCAATCCGGACAAACAGTTTTCCGGCAGGCATCTCAGGGAGTTTTACAGTTTCCTGGAAGAGGGCCTTCCCGGTGTACGTGAATTCAAAAAGATAATTGACCTAAAAAGGTTTAATGATGATCTCCAAAAAGGCATTTACCTGGATTCTGACATCCCCGCAGGCCAGGGGCTTGGGAGCTCAGGGGCTTTGGTTGCAGCGGTTTGGTCTGAATATGCATTTGAACCCGGAGATATCCGGCCGGGCACATTCACTGAAAGGATTACTATGCTCAGAGAAGTATTGTCAGATATGGAGGCATTTTTCCATGGCAGCAGTTCGGGTATAGACCCCCTGACATCATATGCAGGATATCCTGTGGTGTACTCAGCCGAAAAGCCCTTGCAGGAAGGATTAGCTAACGGGTTTTCAACTTACGGCCAGAATGGCTGCATCTTTTTAATGCAAAGCGGACTTAAACGCAAAACATCACATCTGATACAGTTGTATAAGGGCAAATTAGAGAATGAGACATTCAGGCAGGAACTGCAGGGGAGATACATACCACTCTGCAATGATTGTATCAAAGCCCTTCAGCTGAGTAGCAGTAACCTGGAAGAACTCTTCAGGAGTTTATCTGAGCTGCAGTTTGAGCTCTTCCCGGAAATGATACCGGATGTTATGAAGCCTTCATGGCAATCCGGACTTGATAAGGGCACCTATTCACTGAAACTCTGCGGGGCCGGAGGGGGAGGCTTTTTCCTTGGATACAGTTCAGACCCGGAGATAATTTCAGGAAATGCTGCCATTAATGGTATGCAGATCCAATTAATCAAAAAGAGTTTCTGAAAAAATATGGAAACAAATATATACGAATGGATTGGATACATAGCTTCAGCAATAATCGCTGTTAGCATGGCAATGAACTCCATTGTCAAATTCAGGGTAATAAACCTTGCAGGGGCAAGCCTCCTTACAGTATACGGCATTCTGATAGGTGCCCTGCCGGTTGCATTGCTGAATGCTTTTATTGTCGCTGTCGATATATATTACCTTATAAAGATTTTCTCAAAGAAGGAGGTATTCGAGGTAATGCAGGTCAGGAACGACAACAAATATCTCAGACGTTTTCTAAACTTTCACTCCGGTGATATTCAGCATTTTTTTCCCGGGTTTATCCATAATCCTGAACTAAATACCCACAGCTTTTTTATACTGAGGGATATGGCCATAGCCGGGGTATTCCTTGCAAGAAGAACAGGTGAGGAAACCCTCCATGTAGGGCTTGATTACGTAACCGCTGAATATCGTGATTTCAAGAACGGTAAGTTCATCTTTCACCGGCTGAGAGACAAAATGATAGCAGATGGAATCACAAGGGTTGTGACGAAGGGGCATGCCAGGCTGCACCAGAAATACCTAAGGAAGCTGGGATTTAAAAAATTACCTGACGAACAATACGAACTCAGGCTTCTGAATAAAGCCGGGAAATAAGCGATTTCACATACCGAACTTCCTTCTTTTCTTCCAGAGTGCAACCCTGCTGATACCAAGTGTAATGGCCGCCTGGGTCTGGTTCCACCCGTGATGTTCCAAAACCCTTTTCAGTTCATCCCTTGATATATTGAGTCTTCCGCCCCTTTTCCTGGTAAAGCCATTATCAGGCTTTCGGCCGGGCTCTGAAGCCAAAGTCCCTTGATACCCGGCAATACTTTCAGGAAGGTCTGAGACATCTATCATGTTTTTGGTAACCAGTACAAAAGCGTGTTCAATTGCATTCCTCAGCTCCCTTACATTACCGGGCCAAGGATACCTTATCATTAATCTCATTGCCCCGCCGCTGATCCCCGGAATATTTTTCCCTGTATCCTTGTTGTAAATATCTATAAAGTGGTCACAAAGCCTCGGTATATCAAGCGGACGTTCCCTAAGGGGAGGAACGTTTATGGAAAATACATTTATGCGATAATAAAGATCCTCCCTGAAACTTCCATCATTTACCATTTCTGCCAGATCCCTGTTCGTTGCGGCTATTATTCTCATATCAACGGGTGTGGCTCCGTCCCCCCCTACCCTTTCGATCTCCTTCTCCTGAATCACCCTCAGTAGCTTTACCTGTAAAGCCTGGCTTATTTCAGATATCTCGTCGAGGAAGATGGTGCCTCCCTGAGCCAGTTCAAACTTACCCGGCTTATCCCTGAGTGCTCCTGTAAATGCACCCTTCACATGGCCAAACAATTCACTTTCAAGGAGGGACTCCGATAAAGAGGCACAATTTACCTTTACAATAGGTTTGTCTCTTCGGTCCGATAAAGCGTGTATCGCATCTGCCACAACCTCTTTACCGGTACCGCTCTCACCTGTAACAACTACATTTACCATGGATTCTGCCGCAAGGCTTATCTTTCTGTATATTTCCCTGATCTTCGGATCATTGCCTATAAGCCGCTGCCCCAGAATGAAATCATCCATCCCGAAGTTACCCGGGGCATAACTGATGCAATCCATTTCAGATGAAAGATCGACTGCAACAAAAATATAATGCTCCGGGCCAGCTTCACGGGCGGTAATATAGAGCAGAGATTCCCCATACTTATGTTTGAGAATTAGTGTTTTCCGGAATGACTTCTCTTTGCCTGCAATTATACTTACTATACAACCGCCGATATCAAATGACCTTTTATCTGTAGTATAGAACTTCTGATCAAGGAGAATATCAGTATATTGGCCTTTATCACGACTTAGCCTGAATATATTCTCCAGGGCATAACGGTTTATATATTTTATAATCAGATCCTTTCCGGTAATAAAAAC
>SLKR01000117.1 GCA_007134525.1 Bacteroidales bacterium
GCGATTTTGTGGTAAAACGGCTTGTGCATATAGATGAGGATAACAGGAAGATCTATTTTATGGCAGGTGGAAGGGAAGAAGGCCGAAACCCATATTACGACCATCTTTACTCGGTAAACTTTGATGGCTCCGGGCTGGAGCTCCTAAGCCCTGAAAACGCCCATCACCAGGTAAGTGTATCTCCGTGCGGGGAATATTTACTGGACAATTATTCCACTCCTGATATGCCTACCGTATCGGTTGTAAGGCAATTGCCCTCTGGCGGGGAGGTTTTAAAGGTAAGTGAAGCAGATATAGAAGATCTGGTTGAAATGGGCTGGCAGCCGCCACTTAGCTTTACAGTTAAGGCCCGTGACAATGAAACTGATATTTACGGAGTTCTTTACAGGCCTGCGGACTTCTCACCAAGATCATCCTATCCGCTTATAAATTATACATACACAGGACCACATGCTTCAGTTGTACCAAAATCTTTCAGCTCAGCACTGATAAATATAATGGTCCCGTTTACCGAGTTCGGCTTTGCTGTAATGGTAGTTGACGGGCTTGGCACTGCACAGAGGTCGCTTGATTTCAGGAGCTGGTCATACCGGAACATAGGCAGCAATACAGATTGTCATGTAGCTGCAATAGAACAGCTATCAAACATGTATCCCTGGCTTGAAACCGAAGGTGTTGGAATTTTCGGTCATTCTGCAGGTGGCTATGATGTTGGCAGGGCAATGCTAATGCATCCTGAGGTATTCAAGGTGGGTGTGGCATCTGCTGCAGACCATGATCACAGGATGGAAAAGGCCTGGTGGCCTGAGATGTTCATGGGCTATCCTGTTGGCGATTATTATCACGAGCAGTCGAATATAACCAATGCATCAGAACTTGAGGGTCATTTGCTGATTGCCCATGGCGCAATAGATGAGAATGTTAATCCTTCGGCAACTTACAAGCTTGCTGAGAATCTTATACAGGCAGGGAAGGATTTTGACATGCTTATCCTGCCTGGACGCAGGCATAGTTTTGGCCGGGACTACGGGGATTATTTTACAAAGATAAGGTGGAACTATTTTATAAGGCACCTGCTGGGAGCTGAACCCGTGCATAATTACCAGTTCCGTACAATCGACCAGTTATAGTGATTGCTAGGCACCCATGATGTCAAGGGTATTCCGGAACTGTTTGGGAGTTTTGCCATTTATTTTCCTGAAAACCCTGTTGAAATAGGAGAGGTTTGTAAATCCTGACTCCGAGGCAACCTGCGATATAGTCATATCCTTGTTTAAAAGCAGTTCGCAGGCTTTTTTTATCCTTATCTCATTAAGGAACTCAGTAAATGTTTTCCTCGTCCTCTCCCTGAAGAAGCGGCAAAATGCCTCCTTGTTCATGCTGGCAATTTCTGCAGCTTCAGAAAGTGTTATTTTCCTGTGGCTTTCATCAATTAGGAAACGTACAACATTGTCCATGCGCTTTCCCTCCTTCATGGAGTAATGCAACAGGATGTCTGTTTTGTTAAGCCGGTGCATAACAGGCCTTGTGATGAGGAAATGAAGGATATCAAGGCTGAGGATTATTCTTGACAACCCACCGGTATCCCTTAATTTGCTTATCCGTGATTCAATAAATGAATTATCGTCAAATACCCTGTAGCATCCATTCAGGCTGTCAAAGAATTCAAGTACTCTTTCAAACTCCTGAATTTCCCTTAATTTCGATCGTATGATATTTACGTCGACAAATATACTTTCGCTGTAGGCCCTTCTTGCGGTATTGCCTGCATAATATATTGTGTCACTCCTGAATACATGGGGGATGTTTGGACTCAGCAGGTAAAGTTCACCTGGTCTGAACCTGCCAATGTAATCCCCGACAATAAGGTTCCCTGTACCATTAAATAAAACTGTGAGCTGCACCTCCGGATGCTGGTGTAACTTGTCGTAAAAATGGGTTACATCATCTACCTGGTGCCTGACAAGTTCATTCTCAGGCTTTGGAACTTTAAAGGGAAGTACCTTCATATGTAATATGTCATTATTACAATCCGGTTTCAAAAATAGCAAATAATATCAATATGATATTATAAATTGTTATTATTATGAAGTGTCAGAAGAACAGGTGTAAAAAAAGCTGCCCGGGTATCGGACAGCCTTTTTCACTAGTTTTGTACCGGGGTCAGGATTGCGGCGAATCCCCCTCCCTCGGCCAGTTCTATTATTATCTTATCTCCTGCATTAATGGTCTTGCTGCCAATAATATGATCCATGGCCTGCCTGTCGGCATTGGGCCCGTCCTTTACAAATTCAATCCTGTAAGACGTATTATCATCAAGGAAGTCTGTGTCTAACTCAAGGCTTCGCTCCTGCCAGTTGGTCATTGCTCCGATATACCATTGATCTTCCTTCTTTCTTGCAACAGCAGCATATTCACCAACGCTACCTCCAAGACCTATGGTCTTATCCCATATTACAGGCATACGGGAAATAAATCCGGTATATTCGGGTTCACGCAGGTAATTTGAAGGGTTGTCGGCCAGCATCTGCATAGGGCTCTCGTACATAACGTACATTGCAGCCTGGTGGGCCCTTGTTCCCTGGCTCATTGGCTCAGTGTACCTGATGCAGAAGTTATCACGCGTCGCATTGATCATTGCCCCTGGAGTGTAGTCCATAGGGCCTGCAGCCATGCGTATGAATGGAAGCGTAACATTGTGTCCGGGTGTGATATTGTCGCTCCATTTTTGATTCTCCAGACCCTGTACCCCTTCGTATGTCAGCACATTTGGGTACTTCCTGTTCAGTCCGACCGGCTTGTATGATCCATGAAAATTTACGAGCAGTTCCCTTTCAGCTGCAGCCCTTGCAACCCTTTCGTAATAATTGACCATACCCTGGTCGGCACGAACCATAAAGTCAACCTTTATGCCTTTGGCTCCCCAGGAGGCGAAACGGTCGAGTGCCCCTTCCAGTTCCCTATCAAGGGCATTCCAGAGAACCCAAAGAACAATGCCCACATCTTTTTGCTCAGCATATGCAAATAGTTCTTCGATGTCGATATCCGGATTGGGCCGGGTAAGGTCCTGTGTTGTTATCGTCCACCCTTCGTCAAGAATAATGTAATCCAAACCATATGCAGAAGCAAAATCAATATAATATTTGTAGGTATCGGTATTTATGCCGGCCCTGAAATCAACGCCGTAAATGTTATTGGCGTTCCACCAGTCCCATGCCACTTTGCCTGGTACAATCCAGTCTGTATCAGATAACACATTCGGGCTTGACAACTTGTAAACAAGTTCGTTTTCCAGCAATCCGGCTGCTTCTGTTTCAATCTTCATTATCCTCCATGGGTAACTCCTCCTCCCGGCAGTCCGGGCAATGAAATCTTCATTTTCGACTATTATTTCCTGCCGGTCACCTCTTTGCACGCTCTGTTTGATAACAGGCGGAAACTCCCCCCTGAGCCTGTTAGACCCGCTTCCGAACAGAAAGAAGTTCGGATAATCGTAAAGGTCAGCTTCGGTAAGAAGAATATGTGTGTTCCTTTCTGTTATCATCAGCATCGGCAGCGCACCGTATTCATCTTCACCAAGAGCTGCCAGGCGAATATCCCTGTAAAGGTTCTCGTAATGCGACTGGAATGTTGGGCTGGTTTCAACCGGCCAGAAGAAGCGGTGGTTAGCCTCAAAATTAAACTCAATTTCTTCTTCCATAACATCGATGCTGCTTTCGGGGAAGTCAGTAATAAAACGGTAGGCAGCGCCATTGTCGTAAGCCCTGAATTCAACGCTGTACCCCTCTCTGAACTCAATTAACAACTGGTTGTAGGTGTTGTCAATGTAACGGTTCTTTACAGGTACGGCAGCCTCAATCATTTCAGAAACATGAGTTTCAGAGCTTCTTCTTACCCTTGTTTCGTATCCGGGGCTCCTGCCTGTGCCGGTTCTCATTCCAAGCGTTGAAGGCAGCAGCAAACGTTCACCCTCGCGGTAAACGGACCATTTGAGCTGGTCTTCGGTGTCAACTACTATCCTGATGAGCCTGTCGGGCGATTCAAGTTCATAGGTATTGCTGCTTCCCTTTAAAGGGAAGAGCAATACCAGTAAAGCTGTTATAAAAAATGTTATTTTCATATTAAATATTATTCTTCTGATTCTTCAATAGCCTTCGCTAATGATGCATCCTCCTTGTAGAACTCCTGCCACTTCTCTTTGGGGTCAGCAGGTGTTGCAAGAGAAACAATTACCAGAACGAGAATTGAACTTATTGCAGCAGGCAGAATAATATATTCTTCTGACATCAGCTGACTGCCTGTTGTATGCACCATAACAGAGTTTACAACTGTTATAATAAGTGTAAGCCCCATGCCTGTGGCAATAGAGGCGATCCCCCCTGCAACTGTCACCCTCTTCCACAGGAAGGTGGCAAGCAGAGCCGGTGTCAGTCCGGCCCCTATCATTGTGTAGGCAGTCAGGGCCATACCGAGAATGGTCTCAAATTGAGTAAGCAGCAGGTAGGCAAGCAATCCCAATAGCAGTATCATTATCCTCTGGAATGTAACAAGGTATTTATAGCTGGCATTCGGGTTGATAAACCTCTGGTAGATATCACGGGTTATATTGCTTGAGGGTGTCAGCAAAAAGCTGTTCCCTGTAGACACTATTATGGCAATTGATGCACAAAGCAGCAGTAACCCACCGAACAGGGGTATCCCAACTTCTGTGCTGTGACGGGCCGCATGAAGGATAACCCTTTCAGAATCGGCCTCTGACAAAAACAGGTCAGATACTGCCGGAAGTGCGTTAAAATGACTGAAAGCAAAGATAGCCAGTGAAGCGAGTGCAGTTTCTACGATTATAGTTCCAACTATCCACCACATTACGGAGTTCTTCGCAGTTTTCTGGTTTTTGGCAGAAAACAGCCGGGAGTATATGTTTGAGTCTCCCAACAGCAAAAAGAAGGGCGGGAGGAATATCCCCATTGCCCAAAGGAAGTTGGTGTCACCAAGCACCGCAAAATGGGATGGATCGAGTGTGGCAACCAGGTGTTCGGATCCGCCAATGTGAAAAAACACCAATGGTACTGCAATAACTACTGCCAGTGTGATCAGGGCACCATTTATGATGTCGACTGCGACAATTGACATCATACCTGCAAATGCGGTAAAGACAATCATAAAAGCTGCAGTAAGAATTACTCCCTGCCATTCAGGCACGCCTGCTACCAGGTCAAGCACGAAGCCGCCTGCACGGAACTGGTATCCTGCTATCGTGGTATAGGCGATCACAATAACAATGGTTCCAAGTATACGGGCCCATTTATTGTAGCGCATTTCCAGGATGTCGGGAACTGTGAACTTTGCAATGCTTCTTACCTTGCCGGCCAGGAATATGACTATTACTATAGCCGTCCATGCACCGGCAGCCATCCACAGTGCTGAAAACCCGACTCTGGCTGCAAGTCCGGCACCTGCCAGAAGGCTTCCCGAACCTATCCAGGTACAGAGAAGTGTGCCGACAAGCCTTGGGGTGGATACCCTCCTGCCTGCAACCATGAAGTCTTCCTGCCCCTTTATAAGGAAACTTTTAGTTATTGATATGGTCATTAGAAAGACCAGATAGCCAATGGCAACCCAGAAAAAGATCATAGATTTTCAGTTTAAGGTTAGTGAAAAGTTTAGGTGTTTAATAAAAATGTAAAATATACACTAAATCGAAAGGCAAATATAGAAAAATAACTTTATTTTTATTGTTTTATGCACACAATATCGGAGTTTGAAAATTTAAAACAACCGAATATAATACATATATTTGTTTGTTACATGCACCTCATTTCCTAACCTAAATTAACTCATTATGTATTTTATTTTAGCTATTATCCTTGCAATCAGTTTTTGCATACAATCGGAAGATGTACGTGCAAGCAATACAAACGGAAGTTTAACCGGAAGTCCGTTTGAATTCTATGAGCCTCTGGCCAGTCTTCAGGCCGATATAGGCGCTCTTGAACGTAAATACAGCATCAGGGAAAGTGAAGAGTATTACGACAGGATGCAAACACTGTATGAAGACTGGCAGAGTTTTTTGGATGCGATCGATTATTATGCATTATCTCCCGAGGCCAGGGTGGATTATCATCTGCTCAGAAACTATCTGAAAAGAAGGCTTTATCTGCTTCAAAAGGATAAGGGTGAGTTTCTGGAGGTGAGTCATGTAACCGGTTTTGCTGAAGAGCTTTATGAATTTATCCGCAACAGGAGAAGAGGTATGCCTCCTGATCCGGAAATGACTGCCCGGATATTTTACCAGGCAGCAGAAGATGTGAAGGAGGAAGTGTCCAGGCTGGAGGCAGGTGAGCCTTTTGATACCTGGATGCAGGCAGAAAAGGCGGCCGATGTTATTGCCAGCCTTCACGAAAATCTTGAGGAGGCTTATAACTTCTATTATTCATATGACCCTGAATTTACCTGGTGGGCAGAAAAGCCCTTTACAGAGCTTTTAGAACTGCTTAGGGATTATGAAGAAATGGCCGGAGAACACTTCATTGATGACCCATCATTTGATGACGGCAGCGGTATAACCGGCAGGCGTGCCGGCAGGGAAGATCTTGAAAAAAGACTGGCCCTCGAATATATACCTTACACAATTGAAGAGCTGATTGAAATAGGAAACAGCCAGTTTGAATGGTGCCGGGCTGAAATGCTGAAAGCATCAAACGAACTGGGGTTTGGTGACGACTGGAGGGCAGCCCTTGAATATGTGAAGGATCAGCATGTTCCTCCTGGCAGGCAACCGGAAGCGGTCAACAATCTGGCAGAAGAATCGATCGCTTTTCTGGAGGCGCATGATTTGCTGACAATCCCTGAACTGGCCAAAGAAACCTGGCGAATGTTGATGATGTCGCCCGAAAGACAGAGGTATGCACCATTTTTTCTGGGTGGAGAGGCAATTCATATGTCCTATCCAACACACACCATGGGCCATGCAGAGAAAGTTATGAGCATGAGGGGCAATAATCCGCATTTTTCGATGGCCACTGTACATCATGAACTGATACCCGGTCATCACTTCCAGTTTTTTATAAACCAGAGGAGTAAACCCTACAGAAGGATGTTCTCAACACCTTTCTGGCTGGAGGGATGGGCATTGTACTGGGAGTTTCTCCTTTATGATATGGGTTTTCCGCAAACCCCTGAAGACAGGATCGGCTTTTTGTTCTGGAGGTCACACAGGGCAGCAAGGATAATCTTTACACTGAATTACCAGATGGGTAATATGACACCTCAGGAGTGTATTGATTTTCTGGTAAATGAGGTAGGTCATGAAAGAATAAATGCTGAGGCAGAGGTCAGGGGGCATGTTAGGGGAAGCAACCCGCTCTACCAGATATCCTATATGATAGGAGGTCTTCAATTCAAAGCGCTCAGGGAAGAGGTGCTGGGGCAGGGTATTATGGAAGAGAAAGAGTTTCATGACAGGATCCTGAAGGAGAACAACATGCCGGTTGAGCTGCTCAGGGCTGTTCTGAAAGGAGAGGAGCTCCCCAGGGATTTTGAATCATCATGGAAGTTTCCTTATTAATAACCACACAAACCATACAGCTTTGAAAACACAAGGATTTGCAATTTTGATTATACTCTCATTGCTTTTATCTGCCTGTGGCGATATAGATGAGAGTCAGGAAAGCGTTATTTCTGACGATACCTGGACAATCGCATACGATTATCTGGGTGTCAACCACCTGAGCAATAATAAAGATGATTTTCCGGCAAATCTTCTTTCAGGCAGGATTGATGCCGATGTGCGATTCAGGATAAACCTGGGGGAATGGCAGCAGGTGTTCAAGCGTACAACTGCACTTTATCGTCCGCCTGAGCATGAAGCGAGCTTTGCCCGGAGTATTGAGAGATTTGACAAAGGTCTGAAGGTTACGGATTACAAGCCGGGAATGCCATTTTCAGTTGACCAGGTATATACGATTGAAGGGGAAGTACTTGAATGGGACATTATACTTGAGAACAGGATGTATTATGATATCGACATTGGTGATGTGGCAATTAGTATTCCCTGGAGCCGTGCATCCGGACCGACCCAGGAAGATCTTTTTGAAGGAGGTTTTCTTAAGCATGAAAATATATCGGGAGATGGTTCATATGTACTCTTTGTAAAACGAAGCGGCAATCCTCCGTATCTTTTACTAACTGTTAAACCAGGTACCCGACTTGAATATTCAACCTCACAGCAAGGCACACTGAGGGCTTTCGTGCATTCCGGCTACAGCGGAAATCAGCAGGAGCAGGGGAGCTGGAGGCAGGAACATACCTATTCCGGGCTTGGCCCCAGGGGAAGTGAAAGCGAAAGGCTTGAATTCGGATTCAGGCTGCAATGGGCGCAAAGCTATGACGATCTGAGGGATATCCTTTATGAAAACCGGCTGATTGACTTCAGGGTAGTGCCGGGAATGACAATACCAAAGGGGCTTGATGCGAGATTTTCACTTCGTACCAAGTGTGATATTGATTCTGTTATTGCCGAGTTTCCTGAACAGACCAGAATTGAATATATGGGTGAGAAACTCCCGGATCACCATATATATAATGTATATTTTGAAAAGCCAGGTGAGAATATGCTGACAGTTCACTTTGACGGCGGCCGCGAAACATACCTCGAGTTTTTCCTGACAGAACCAATAAAAACGCTCATTGAAAAACGCAATGATTTTATTGTCAGAAACCAGCAGCATCGCAACCCGGAACTCTGGTATGACGGCCTTTTCTCAATATGGGACATGAAAAACAGCGTTCTGCGCGGGCCCGACAATACAGACGGCTATGACGGCTGGTGGGGGTATATGGTGGCATGTGATGATCCTGTACTCGGGATTGCCCCCTATCTTGCTTCAGTCAACGCTCATTTCCCTGTGCAGGAACAGATAGAGGCCATTGAATACCATATCGAAAACTATGTATGGGGCGGTTTGCAGCGAACCGATCAGGAAGAGCCATATGCTTACGGAATATATGGTGTACCTAATTTTAAGGTTGCAAAGGATACCATGAAACGTGCACAGATTGAAAGCAGGAGGCTTGATAAGATGAAAATATGGCGGACATACGACTATCCCCACCTTTTCATGCTCTATTATCATATGTACCAAATAGCAGACCGTTATCCGCAAATGGTTTCGTATCTCGATGCCGGGGGATACCTGGAAAGGATGTGGCATACGGCACGCGCTTTCTTTGAATATCCTTACCAGATATATCCGTGGTATGACATTTACAAATGGGGTAATTACAATGAAATGCTGATACCTGAAATGATTGAGCTTCTAGAGAGAGAGGGCTGGATGGAAGAGGCCGCATGGTTAAGGGATGAATGGGAAAAGAAGGCCAAGTATTTCATATATGATGATCCATTCCCGTATCGTTCAGAATACGCCACTGACCGTACCGCCTTTGAATCATCCTATGCTCTTGCGCGCTATGGTGCCACTAATGAAATGGAAGACCGCGACAGTTTGTGGTATGACATAAATGAAGATAAGTGGTACTCTCACAGCAATGTAGAAAAAGCAGATGCTCTTGATTTTATGGAGAGGCAACACCTGGCTGGCCTGGCTGTAAGGGGCTGGCTCCAGCCAAAATATTATTTGCTCGGATCTGACCACAGCCTGAGCTATATGGCACGAATGGGAGGATGGTCTGTACTGGATTATGGAATAAGGTTTGCCGATGACCCCCATGACTGGCTGCAACTGGGATATGCAAGCTATCTGAGCTCTTTTGCACTTATAAACAGCGGTCCCCCGGAAACTGATTTTGGTTTCTGGTATCCAGGGCCGGAAAATGACGGGGCGCTCGGGTGGGCATTCATGACAGAAAAGCACGGGCGTGCCTGGATCCTTAAGAATGAAGACCGGGGGCCATGGAGGTATGATGGCGAGCAAAACCTTGGCATGGGTGCAGTAACACGCATGGCTTCGGTTATCCTTGCTGATGATCCGCTATTTGGCCGGATTGCCTACGGTGCAAAACTTGATGATGTTGGAACAGATTATCATATCTGGCCTGCAGACGGTGTAGGGATAAGGTTTTGGATTATGGAGGATGATTTCAGGCTGGGCATTGAAATGGAAAGGGATGGTTTTTCAGATGATCAGCCCATTGTTGTCAGCAAGGATGTAAACAACATTGAGTTTATACTCGAAAACAGGGCAGGAGCTCCTCACAATACCACCATTTATCTTGACGGAACAGGTTATGAGGACTGGGAACTCTTTATTGACGGAGATGCTATGCTTCCGGACAGCGAGAATGGAAGACAGGCATATAAAGTGGAAGTTGATAATTTGGAGCACACAGTACTTTTGCGCAGAAGGTAACAAAACTGCAATTGTAAAAATAATTTACTTATCACCCCGGGTTTTTAATAGTTTAACCCGGGGTGATACTTTATTGACATTTTATAAGGTGGTTTATTTAGAAAGATAATAAAATATGACTATTTATAAAAAATTATGCTTATTGATTCAATATTTATTCCAGAAAAGTGTTATATTACACTTTAATATTACAAAATGATAAAACTGTAGTTAAGGTATTATTAAATGTAGGTTAATAAATATTTTTAAGCGTTAAGTCTTGATAATGCGTATTTATTTGGTTATTAGGGTTTGTCGAACAAAAAAAAGTGCCTATGTAACATTTCACAAGTATCCAAGTTTAAAAAACAGTATGGTTATAAATACCATTATTTGTTTTATAAAGGATTATTAAATTATGAAGATCACCACTTTAGTTAGATTTAACCACCCAAATTGTAAAACAACATGAAGAACAAACTAGATGAAAAAGGCTTAAACGGCTACAGAAAAGCCAAGCCGGTATTCATGTCCGGGCTCGTCTTCCTGACGCTTTTATTAATTGCCGGATTGTCACAGTCTTTCGCAGGCAGCGTATCTGCTAATTTGGATCCTGAACTCAATGCCAACGTACAGCAGGGGATAGAGGTTTCAGGTGTTGTTACAGACAGCAACACAGGCGAAACTTTGCCGGGTGTGAGTGTCGCGATCAAGGGAACGACAACAGGTACAATTACTGATATGAATGGTGAGTATACGCTGAGGGTGTCGGACCCTACACAAGTGCTCGTTTTCTCCTTTATTGGTTACGAAACCCAAGAGAGAGGAATTGGTGAACAGCGTGTTATCAATGTTGAAATGCCGGTATCCATTACAGCCCTCGATGAGGTTGTAGTTGTTGGTTACGGTACCCAGAGAAGGGGAGATGTTACCAGTGCTGTGTCAACCGTGAGCAGGGATGACTTTGTCCAGGGCTCGGTAAGGGATGCCGCACAGCTGATCCAGGGTCAGACAGCAGGTCTCACCGTTTCACTGCCGACTGGTGACCCGGTTTCAGGTACTCAGATAATGTTACGTGGTATCACAACCCTTATGGCAGGCACATCTCCGCTGGTTCTTATCGACGGAGTACCCGGCAACCTTCAGAGCGTTGCTCCTGAAGACATTGAGTCGATTGACGTACTCAAGGATGGATCTGCAGCAGCTATTTATGGTACTCGTGGTACAAATGGTGTTATCCTTATTACTACACGTAGCGGGGAGAGGGACATTCCTCCAACGATTGATTACAGCTTCTATGCAAATACCCAGACCATAAAGAAACAGCCTAACTTCCTTTCTGCAGAACAGTACCGTGAGCAGATATCTGGTGGTCAGCCATGGATCGACCACGGTTATTCTACTGACTGGCTTAACGAGATTGTAAGGGACCTTCCCATAACCCACGTACATAATGTTACCTTAAGAGGTGGATCGTCAAATACCAGTTATATAGGTGCCCTTAACTACAGAAACCTTGAAGGTCTTTTCATGCAGTCTGGTAATGAGATGATACACGGACGCGTTGAAATTGACCACTCAATGTTTGATGACAAACTCAATGCAAGGTTAACGGTCAGTAACCGTATCCGTGAGTATCCGACTACAGGTGACGGTTATAGCTTCAATACAACCACTTACCGTCAGGCCCTGATCCGTAACCCCACCGACAGGGTAATGGACGATGAAGGAAACTGGGTTGAGCATCCCGGTGTATTCCAGTACGAAAACCCCGTATCCCGTCTGATGGAATCAGAAGGTTTTAACATGGATAAAACCACAAGGCTCAGCGGTAGGCTTACATATTTTCCAATCAATGACCTGCGTTTTGAAGCACTTCTTCACAGAACCCTTACAGATGAGAACAGGGGTTATGCAGAATCAAAACAGCACATTTCAAACGTAAGAGACGGACGTAATGCCTACGCTTCAAGAGGCTTTTCCGCTTCACGCACTGACCTGTTTGAATTTACCGGTCATTACGGACTGTCAATGGATGAACACAGGATGAGCTTTATGGCTGGTTACAGTTTCCAGGACCAGGAGTGGGAAGGATTTTGGATGAATAACTGGGACTTCCCGACCGATGCCGTTACATATAATAATATAGGACAGGGTGACGCACGCACCAGGGGTGAAGCACCCATGAGCAGCTCAAGGTCCATGTCGCGCCTGATCGGTTTCTTCGGTCGTGCAAACTATACCTATGATGACAGATATATGATTATGGCAAGTGTACGTCATGAAGGATCTTCTAAATTCGGTGCTGATCATAAATGGGGTACTTTCCCGGCGGTTTCTGTTGGCTGGGCAATGGCACAGGAATCCTTCATGGAAGATTTCGATATGATAGATGAACTGAAGCTACGTGCCGGTTACGGTGTAACAGGTACCGAGCCGGGTAACCCATACATGTCACTCACAAGGCTGTCATATGGTTCCCGATTCTTTACAGGCGGTAACTGGATACCATCCATTACTCCTGCAAGTAACCCGAATCCAGACCTCAGGTGGGAAAGGAAGGAAGAGATAAACCTTGGTCTTGACTTCTCGTTCTTCGGTGGCAGGATAGATGGTGCCATTGATGTTTACGAACGTAACACCAAAGATATGCTCTGGAACTACAGCGTACCCGTTCCTCCATACCTCTACGGTTCAATTATTGCCAACGTAGGCGAGATGCAGAACCGCGGTATCGAGATACTTGCCCGTTTTATTCCAGTTCAGACACAGGAAATGTTCTGGCGCACAAGCATTACATACTCAGCAAACGAAAACAAACTTGTAAGCCTGTCGGACGATACCTTCCAGACAACACAGGACTGGTTCAACGCAGGTTATACAGGTGACCCGATTCAGGCCCACACTCACAGGGTTCAGATTGGAGGCCCGATAGGTGAATTCCACGGTTACAAGGTAGTTGACGTTGATGAGAACGGTCGCTGGATACTTGAAAACAGGGACGGTGAACATGTACCGGCCGCAGATAGGGTTCCCGACGACAAGAAGGTTCTTGGCAACGGATTGCCGAAGCACTACCTGGCATGGAACAACCACTTCCAGTACGGCCCCATTGATATGAGTGTTACCATGCGTGGTGCCTTTGGTTACCAGATACTTAACTTCCAGAGGATGTTCTATGAGAACCCTCAGGTGGGTGTTCGCTACAATGTCC
>SLKR01000084.1 GCA_007134525.1 Bacteroidales bacterium
ATGGACAAAGCAATAACGCACTTTGAAAAGGAGCTTGGCAAGATACGTGCCGGCAAGGCCAACCCTCAGATGCTCGAGAGTGTTAAGGTTGACTATTACGGTGTGATGACACCACTGTCGCAGATGTCAAACATAAACACTCCCGATCCCCGCAATATCCTCATACAACCCTGGGAGAAAAACATGCTCGAGCCTATAGAAAAGGCCATTCAGGCGGCTAATCTGGGGTTTAACCCCCAGAACGACGGTACCCTAATTCGCGTAGCCGTTCCTCCACTTACAGAAGAGAGACGTAAAGAGCTTGTAAAAAGGGTTAAGAATGAAGCGGAGAATACCAAGGTCAGTGTCCGCAATATCCGCAGGGAGTCACTGGATGCAGGCAAAAAACTTGAAAAGGATGGTGTTCCCGAAGACCTTGTAAAGGTATTTGAGCACAATATTCAGGAGATTACAAAAGAGTACACTGAAAAGATAGACAAAATGGTAGAAGGCAAGGAAGAGGATATAATGACAATTTAGATCTCTTTTTCTTGCAGTTCGGCAAAGACTCCTTTATTTATACGTTCAAGATCTTCATCCAGCATTCTGATAGCTGACTGCCTGTCATGGTTTAACTGTGTTTTGAGCTGCGAGAGCGAGTTGAAGCGCATCTCGTCCCTAATACGTGACAAAAAGGATATGGATATGGTTTCGCCGTAGATGTCCCTTTCAAAGTCAAATATATGAGCCTCTACGGTTACGTTCTCCAGATCCAGGGTAGGGCGTATTCCGATATTTACCATGCTGTTGTACCAGCTGCCTGAAACATTTACAACTGCCGTATAGACACCCTGGCCCGGCAATATCTTCTGAGGGTCGGAAAGCCTGAGATTTGCAGTCGGATAACCAAGAGTCCTGCCAATTTTGTTACCCTCCACTACTTTGCCCTCGAGCGGGAATGCATAACCAAGAAGCCGGGCTGCTTCATCTACCCTCCCTTCGGCTATCATAGCAGAAATTTTCTCATGATCCGGGGTATCATGGCCCTGGAAGGAGTCATTGATTTTTGCTCCATACCTGCCTTTCAGCAACTTAATCAACTCTTTATGCTTCCAGATATCGGCACCGGGTACCATGGCCTCATACTCACCGGGAAAATCCGTTGAAGAATATTTTTTATCCGGGTGCAGTTCACAACAAAGGATGTTTTTATAGCCTTTACTGTTTAACATCCTTATCCTTTCGTCCGGGCTTAGAAGAATGTTTCCCCCAGCATAAACACAGAGCAGTAAAAGCAGCTTCTTTTTGTCTCCGCCGCACAAACCGGTGCAATAAGACAAAAGGTCGCGCTGACAGGGGAGCAAACCATCGAAAGAAGACATTGCGCAAACCATATGATCGTTACTGCTGTTTTGGTTCTCTTTTTCAAACATGAAAAGTTTTTTATGTGTTAGATCTCCCTTGTCCAAAAATACATGAAATTTTTGCATTAAATCAAAACCTGAATATACAATGAATTGCTCCTGCATTGCGTTCACAGGAAGTCAGGGTACAAAAATATATTGTACATTAGCTTTGTCTTCTGTAAATTTTTCAAAAACAACTCTCTTATGTCAAGTGAAAAAGGCCGGTCAGGGAAAGTGGCCCAGGTCATAGGCCCGGTGGTGGATGTTATATTCGAGGGCCAGAAAAGCCTTCCTGAGATCTATGAAGCCCTTGAGGTTAAGAACGAACATGGTCTCTCCATCATTCTTGAATGTCAGCAGCACCTGGGGGAAGATACAATAAGGTGTATTGCCATGGATGGTACTGAAGGGATATCAAGGGGCAGGGAGGTAGTCAGGATGGGCGGCCCTATAACAATGCCGGCCGGTGAGCAGGTAATGGGCCGGCTGTTTAATGTTACCGGGGATGCCATTGACGGGCTGGGACCGGTAAAGACAGAAAAGCGCTATGATATACACAGTGACCCACCCAAATATGACGAACTTAAAACAGGTGATGACATCCTGCTGACAGGTATAAAGGTTGTTGACCTGCTAATGCCTTACCCCCTTGGCGGAAAGATTGGCCTGTTCGGAGGTGCAGGTGTGGGGAAGACCATCCTGATAATGGAGCTTATCAATAATATCGCCAAAAGCTACAAGGGTAAGAGCGTATTTGCAGGGGTAGGGGAGAGAACCCGCGAGGGAAACGATCTTTTGCGCGAAATGATAGAATCTGGAGTAATTAATTACGGGGAGAAATTTCGGGAGGCGCTCAGCGAGGGTCGCTGGGATCTTTCACTGGTTGACAGGGAAGCCCTTGCAAGTTCACATGCCACACTTGTTTTCGGGCAGATGAACGAGCCCCCGGGCGCAAGAGCAAGAGTAGCACTTTCAGGGCTTGCGCTTGCCGAATATTTTCGTGATGGAGAAGGGGAGAATGAGGGTAATGACATATTGTTTTTCATTGACAATATCTTCCGTTTTACCCAGGCAGGGTCGGAAGTTTCAGCATTGCTCGGGCGCATGCCCTCGGCAGTTGGTTACCAGCCAACACTGGCCACCGAGATGGGTTTGCTTCAGGAACGTATTACCTCAACAAAGAGAGGATCAATCACATCGGTGCAGGCCATTTATGTGCCTGCCGATGACCTTACCGACCCGGCACCTGCGACTACCTTTGCGCACCTTGACGCCACTACGGTTCTTAGCCGGAAGATTTTCGAACTCGGCATTTACCCCTCGGTTGATCCGCTGGATTCCTCTTCACGGTTGCTCTCGCCGGAGATTGTGGGAGAGGAGCATTACAGCACAGCACAGGCGGTAAAACATATACTGCAGCGTTACAGGGAGCTGCAGGATATCATTGCAATACTCGGGGTCGAAGAGCTTTCAGATGAAGACCAGCTTGTAGTTAAGCGGGCAAGGAAAGTACAGCGTTTTTTGAGTCAGCCGTTTTTTGTGGCAGAACAGTATACAGGTATACCGGGAGCCTTCGTACCGCTGGAGGAAACGATAAAGGGGTTTTCCATGATTCTGAATGGTGATATGGACCAGTATCCTGAGTCTGCCTTCAACTTCTCGGGTAATATAGCCTCTGTTAAGGAAAAGGCAATGCAAATTAACGGGGAGAACGAAAAATCCGGAAGCAATGCTTCTTAAGGTGGTAAGTCCGGATAAGATCCTCTACAAGGGAGAGGTAAGCCTGGTTCAGATGCCCGGTGAGATGGGTTCGTTTGAAGTCCTTAACAATCATGCGCCAATCGTTGCCCTGCTCGGAGAAGGGAAGGTAAAGGTTATTGACAAGCAGAGAAATCGCATATTACTGGATATTCCCGGTGGTGTCGTACATGTTCGCAACAACAATATCACTATAGTTACCTCGCCCGGAAAATAATCAAAGGGCATTTTTTGTATCTTTACGAAAAAAACTAAATGTTGAAGAAAAGGTGGGTGCTAAATGATGATGTACCGAAAGATGTTGTTGAGAAGCTGACCACCACCCTTAAAATAGACCCCACGCTGGCCCGTTTGCTTGCACAGAGGGGAATTACCAGCTACGGGGAAGCCCGGGATTTTTTCCGCCCTTCATTGGATAATCTGCACGACCCCTTCCTGTTGAAAGACATGGATGTGGCG
>SLKR01000100.1 GCA_007134525.1 Bacteroidales bacterium
ATGATGGGTTTCAGTAATACTGGGGCTGTAACCCTGCATCCCTGAAAGCATGTCTGCCAGCCTTTTGTTGAGTTCGAAAAAAAAGTTGACCCCAATACTGAAATTGGAAGCATAGAACAATGTCCTTTCGCCCGACTCGCAAAGCCTTACAATAGCGGGCAGCTCACTTAGCCAGCCCGTAGTGCCGGTAACTACAGGTAAGTCAATGTCAAAACACCTTTTTATATTGACTGGTGCTGCATCCGGATCGGTAAACTCAATGGCTGCATCACTTTCTGCCAGTTTACCGGCAGATCTTTCCCAGTCTGCCTCATTGTCTATTATGGCGCTTATCTCGTGGCCTTTTGACAGGGCAAGTTTTTCAACTGCCCTGCCCATTTTTCCGTAGCCGATTATGGCAATCCTGAGCTTTTTCTCCATAATTTCTAGAATCTTATTCTGAGTGATAACTGAGCACTGTGCGTTTTATATCCCGGGTTGTTCATTGAAGGCCTGCTTACAGGTTCTATTCCCAGGCTCAGATCCTCCCCGATATCAAAATTCATCAGATGTGCATCGACACTTGCATCCAGAATGTTCAGCAGATAAAGGGCACCGGCAAGCAGGTAGGTGACCTCCAGATTCCTTCTGTAATGGTTCATCGCTCTTTCGAGCCAGTCGGTAGAGTGATTCGGGAAGTCATCAGTTGTGTTCGGGTTGCCGTCTACACGTGATATCCATGCCTCCCTCCATTTGCGGTATTCCCCGTTGTTGAAATCAAGTAAGTATGCAAGGGCTCCGAAACCGGTATATATAACAGGCAGTTTCCAGTACTTCCGGTTATAAATCTGTCCCAGGCCCGGTAGCGTTGCCGAAAGCATAGCTGCCTTGGTGGGAGAAGGAATGAAAATATCCCGGGGCCCGTTGTTGCCGTTTTCATTTATTTCCTGCCCCGGCACAACTGCCGGGGAATCTGCGATCTGAGCCAGGGCAATTTCAAAAGGGAGGAACACAGCAATAAGTAGCAGTAAGGATGGTACAATAATCCGGGTCAGGCCGTATTTTAAACGTCCCTGTCCGGTGGTTTCTGTAATATGTGCTTCATACCCCTGCACTATGTTGTATATCCGTGAATCTATCCTGCGATGAGTTTGGCCAGCCTTTCCAGCTCCTCCACAGATCCGTATTCGATTATTATCGATCCTTTACCGTCTTTCTTTGTCTTTAACCTTACTACGGTGCTGAATCTTTTCTCAAGCCCATGTCTGATCTCTTCCTGTTTTTCAGAAAGCTTGCCGGACCTGCGCTTTTTCTTTTGTTCTGTTTGATCCTTTTCCTGCTGGTTCAGAATATTGTTGATTATTTCCTCTACCTCCCTTACTGACAGGCTCTGGGCCAGTATATCCTGGTATAGGTCGAGCTGTGTCTGTACATTGCCTAATGCCAGCAGTGCCTTTGCATGCCCCATGGAGATGAGCTCCTGGCGAAGGCCAATCTGTACCTCACCAGGCAGGTTTAAAAGCCTGAGGTGATTTGCAATGGAGGGGCGGCTTTTGCCAAGCCTTTCGCTGAGCATTTCCTGTGTCAGGTCGTGTTCTGTTAAGAGTTGTTTGTATCCGAGAGCAATCTCGATAGGGTTCAGGTTTTCACGCTGAATGTTCTCAACGATTGCCATTTCCAGCAATGAGCCCTCCTCGGCTGCAACCACATATGCAGGGATATCTGTCATCCCCGCCATTTTAGAAGCTTTTAGCCGCCTCTCGCCTGATATGAGCTGAAGCTTGTTTTCTGCTAGTTTTCGCAGGGTAATAGGCTGTATAACCCCTTGTTCCTTAATAGAGGCAGCCAGATCCTTCAGTGAGTCCTGGTCAAAGTCCGTCCTGGGCTGATGGGGGTTTACCTCGATAATGTCAATCGGAACCTTACCTATTGTGCCAACCGGGAGCAGGTCCTTCTCCACGTCGTAGGTGGGCTGGGCTTCATAGCCTGAACTATCAAGAAGTGCGCCGAGGCCCTTTCCCAATGCTCTCTTTTTGGCATTCATGTCTTGATTTTTTTATCTGCTTTACTCATCTTTGTCAGTCCGTTATTCTGCAGAATTTCCCTGGCCAGATTAAGGTGGTTCAGTGAGCCCCTGCTCTGAGCATCATGCATAATGATGGTTTCACCAAAGCTGGGAGCTTCTCCAAGCTTTATGTTCCGGTATATTATTGTATCGAAAACCAGGTCCTGGAAATGCATTCTTACCTCTTCGACAACCTGGTTTGCCAGCCTTAGCCTGGAGTCGTACATGGTAAGCAGTATACCCTCGATCTCCAGCTCCCTGTTAAGGCGGGTCTGAACTATTTTTATTGTATTGAGGAGCTTGCCGAGCCCTTCAAGGGCAAAATATTCGCATTGTACAGGTATTATTACGCTATTTGCAGCCGTAAGTGCATTTACGGTTACCAGACCAAGTGACGGTGAGCAGTCAATTATAACAAAATCATAATCATCCTTTATTTTTTCAATGACCTTTCTCATCATCCTCTCCCTGTTGGGGAGGTTTATCATCTCTATTTCCGCTCCCACCAGGTCAATATGAGCGGGTATCAGGTCGAGGTTGGGGGTTGTGGTTTCAATAACGATGTCGCGTGGCGGAACGTCATCAATTATTGATTCATAAATACTTGTCTTTACATGCTTTGGGTCAATACCGACACCTGAGGTTGCATTTGACTGGGGGTCAGCATCTATTAAAAGCGTTTTATACTCAAGGACAGCTAAGCCCGCTGACAGGTTTATAGCGGTAGTCGTTTTACCAACCCCTCCCTTTTGATTTGCAATTGCAATAACTTTACTCATAAACAGAGGATATACTGAAATTTATTACCCGGTTTGGAAATGCAAATTTACAATTTCTGCTATCTTAATTATCCTTTTTTATAAAAAATCCGCAAGGGGGTACTTAACCTCATGGCTGCTCCTGTGTCCAGTCAATCTCCGAACCGAACATGCTGTGCGGAATCAGGTATATAAGCAGAAGTACTACTGCTGCTGTTATGACCCAGCTGCGGTGATATTCATTTTTGGATGTCTTGATAATTGCAACTATCCAAAAGATCAGCGAAAAGGCAGTTTTGTTGTCGGTAAGGTCGGTGCCTAAGGGCCACCCTGTCCAGTAATCACCGAAGGCATATTTCTGAACTATTGGGCCAAAAACAATACCGCCGGCAATAAAGCTGATACCGGTTATCAGGGTCAGCCTCCTTGTCTTATCCCTGAATATTGCTGCCAACCCGGCCCTGGTGCTGAAGAGCATGGCTGCGAACATTAGTATTATGTGCGGAAGCATCGCCCAGGCCGGCACATCATCCCTGAAACGAATAATTACGGGATCCTCTGTAAGTGGCTCAGGCTTACTGTCAGAGCTGAGAAAGATCTGATACATAACCTTGCCGGCAGCTGGCTGCCCGGGTATGTAAGCCACAAGAAAGTTATCCTCGCGTAACAATGGAATGGTGTCCCAGGTGTCGTGGCTGGGGTATCTCCTGTACCTGAAAAATCCTCCGGTATCCTCACTTTCCACCTCGACCCTTACCGGGGCATCCCCGGGTCTGACGTAGGTACGTATCAGTCTAAAGCTGATCTCTTCCCCTGAAACTTCATGGCTGCCTCTTACAGGTGTTGTTGGCCCGGTTGTTCTCTGGTAGATGGCACTCGAAAGCGTAATTACAACTGCGATGGCCCAGAAAAGCAGATTCTTCATTGTTTGTCAGTTATATTGGTGTGTTGGTCTTCAGAACGTGACTGCTCAATTGCGTCGTATATGACCTGGTGTATTTTTGTCCTGATATTCTCACGGGTGATAAGGTTGTTGTCCTGGCTGGGATATGTCCGGTTCGATAGAAAAACAAATACAAGGTCTTCAACTGGGTCGGCCCAGGCGAGGGTGCCTGTAAAACCGCTGTGTCCGAAGCTGAAAGGTGAAGCATTTTCTGCAGCAGGGCTGCTGCGGTTGCTGTCAAGCGCAGGTTTATCAAATCCGATTCCCCGTCTGTTGTCATTACCTGGAAACTGAACCCGGGTAAATTCCTCAACGGTGCTTCTGGTCAGATATGAATCTCCGCCGTACCACCCTCCGTTCATTATTATGTGCATTAACACCGCCAGGTCGGAAGCATTTGAGAACAGGCCCGCATGTCCGCTTACTCCGCCCAGCATGGCGGCTGCAGGGTCGTGTACATGGCCCCTGACAACCTGTTTTCTCCATATGGTGTCGTTTTCAGACGGAACTACTGCATCTGCGGGAAAGCGCCCAAGTGGATTAAATGAGAAACTTGACAACCCCATTGGGCGAAAAAAAGCGTATTCGGTAAAGTTTGCCAGGTCTAGGCCCGTTACATTCTCTATTATCTCGGCAAGAAGTATAAAGCCAAGGTCGCTATAGCGGTAGGATGATGATCCGGATAGCAGTTCTGATCCCCTGATACGGTCATAGATTGAATCCCTGTAGGAAGCATGTATGTATAGATATTCTGCCACCCTAACCGGGTATTCTTCACATTGCTCGTTACTGTAGATCCCCTCGACAAAATCACCGTTTTCAATCGTTGACAGATAAAACGGTATCCAGGGAGTAAGCCTTGCCTGGTGGGTCATAAGTTGCCTGAGGCTTATATCTCCCTTATTGCTGTCACCCAGCCAGGGAAGGTAATATGATACGCCGCGGTCAAGATCGATCCGCCCCTGATCAACCAGGTGCATTACTGATAAGGTAGTTGCAGCTATTTTTGTTATTGAGGCAAGGTCATAAAGGTGATCAGTGCTTACCCTGCGGATACTGTCGTAAGTGTGATAACCAAAGGATTTGTTGTATATCATAATACCATCCTTTATCACTGCCACCTGGCACCCCGGATATGCCCGCATCCTAATACCCTCTTCTGCAATACTGTCTATTCCGGATAATAACCCTTCATTTATACCTGCAGCGGCGGAACTCCCAAACCCAACCCTCACAGGTTCAGGACCTGTGATGCCCGACATACCTTTGAAGTATTTGCCGGCACTTACAGGGAGCCTTCCAGTCATTTGTGTTCCGCCAAAAATGGCCTTTGCTGCCGCTTCTTCAAAGTTTTCACCTTCCTCGTAAGCTACAATTACAGACTCAACATCAAGAATTCCCTCTTCGAAAAACCCGATGCTGTATGGGTTTGCAAAAAGACTTAGTACAACATCCTGACTTGAGGCTATAGAGCTGATAAGGCCTACTGTCTTACCGTTTATACCGTAATTCCTTGAGGGGAAGTAGCTGTTGTCATGTACCGAAATGATTACCAGATCATACTCCCGTAACTCTCCGATCAACTGAACTGCACGTTCGGGAGTATGATATTTGTCGATTCCGAAAAGATCTACCGGTGAGTACCTGGAGAGCATGCTGTGAAAGTGGTTGTCAGTATCTGCACCCACCGACAAGGCAGCTATCCTGATTCTGTCGAGCCCTCTAAGAGGTAACAGGTTCTTCTCGTTTCGCAGGAGTGTAATGGCTGATTCGGCAAGTTTTCTGTTAAGAAGCTCACCGTGGGGGCTTATAAGATCTTCAACCAGATTGTAAGGGGAAGCATAGGTGAAGGTGTCAAGGCCGACCTTTTCCTTGTAGTAAAGGATTTTCCTGCATTTTTCATTTATAATTGATTCGGGAAGGTGACCCTCTTCAACAGCTTTTTTTATAGTATTTACCGCTGCAGGGACATTTTCGGGAAGCAGCAATATATCGTTACCTGCCAGTAGTGCCCTGAGTTCAAGCTCGCCAGGATCGAAAAAGTCACTTACCCCGCTCATATCAAGTGCATCAGTAATAACAAGCCCTTCAAAACCAAGTTCATGCTGGAGCAGTGTGGTGATAGTGTTGTAAGAGAGAGTGGCTGCAAGCCTTTCCTCAGGTTCCAGTGAAGGAATCTCAAGGTGCGCGGTCATTACCGCATGCAACCCCTGGTCAATTAATTGCTTAAAGGGATAAAGATGTATTGAGTCAATCTCTTCAAAACTATGCCTTAGAAGCGGAAGGGTGTGGTGAGAGTCGGCGTCTGTGTCGCCGTGTCCGGGAAAATGCTTTGCGCATGCGATAATTCCCATATCCTGCATGCCCTTCATATAGGCAAGCCCCTTACTGGCAACTTTTTCCCTGTCTTCACCAAAGGATCTGAAATTGATTACCGGATTAGCAAAATTGTTGTTTACATCTACAACAGGTGCAAAGTTTATATGCACACCCAGGCGCTTCAGCTGCCTGCCGACCTCAAGGCCCATTTGATATATGAGATCGTCGTCCCTGATTGCACCCAGGGCCATTTGCCTTGGGAAGTCCGGCAGGCTGTCGAGTCTCATTGCCGGGCCCCATTCGGCATCCATTGCAACCAGAAGCGGAGTCCTGGCCTGGCTCTGCAGCCGGTTAGTGACAAGCACCTGCCTTTTGGGTCCACCCCTGAAAAATGCCACCCCGCCGATATTATAGTCCCTTACAAGACCGACTATATTGTCATAATAGGTATTATCCCTGTCGGTGTGAACCCTAATCATCATAAGCTGGGCGATCCTCTGGTCGAGGCTCATGGATGCAAATACCGAATCAACCCATTCACTCTGGTGCTTTACCCCATTTACCGGCTCCGGTTCTGCTGCATAGATCTCGTTTTGGCTCCGGATGATTAAAAATAGAACAAGGCATACTATAAAGTTAAACTGAAAACAGGAGATACGCATAACCGGCAATTATAGGGAAAAGAGTTTTATTAACATACAAATATATAATACATAGCCGAATGAATAACAGTGTCGCTTATCATTTTAGTATGCACTGCAATGTCAAATCCTGTATAGCTTCCAGTTTCCTGATCTCAGATATACCATAGAGCCAATACCCAGAATACTGAAATATATAACCTCCACGAACCAGACCAGGGGGGCGGTCCCCTCGAGCAGCACTGCTATTATAAATGCTGAAACTAGGTAGAATGTAATTGATAACACCTCAATGACTAGTGCAACCATGGTTTTTCCCGTACCGGAAAGTCCGCTGAATAGGATCATTCCAAATGCAAATGCAAATAGTGCGAGTGAAATAACGCGGAAAAGTGGAATAGTAGCTTCTATAAGGTGGGGTTCTGAAGTAAAGAACGATATTATATGTTCAGTGAAAAAAATATTAACCTGGACGATCAGGAAGGTAATACCCATGGCAACTCTTATTACTTTCTTTATCAGGGGAATGACCTCAGCGCTGCGCCCTTGTCCGATTATGTTGCTGACCAGGGTGTTTGTTGCAGAGCTAAGCCCCCAGACCGGTATCATAAGGAGCATGTAAAAACTTCTGGTTATATTGGATGCGGCCAGGGCAGTTTCACCTATCTGCTCAATGACCATAAAGAAGACAAACCAAGCCGCAAAAGAAAGAAAGTACTGAAACATAACAGGTACGGCAAGACTCAGTAGTGGCCTGTACTGGGCCCAGTTAGGGCGGTTGAAGCGGAACAGCCTGAACTCACCGACAGTGCCGTTTTTCATTGTTATCAATAGGAAAAACAGGAAGGTGATTATCTCGGCTATGTTGGTTGCCATTGCTGCTCCGGCTATGCCCATTCCGGGCATTCCGAACCTGCCGAATATAAGGCTGTAATCCAGAAATATATTTGTTGCGGCCATTATGGATGTTGATGCTATAAGCACCCGGGTGCGGGTTATTCCTATGTAGAACCCGTTGAAACAAAGGACCAGGAAACTGAAGAGAAAGCCGAAGCGCCTGTACCACAGGTAATGCAAACTTTCGGCCAAAACGCCTTCTGACTTAAGGAACCATGACAGGAACAGGGGTGCGGCATATGATACGATCAAAAAGAGTATCAGGGCAAGCAGGATCATGAAATATACCCCATGATCAAAAATATTTCCTATCTGTCTATACCTGCCCTCCCCATTACGTCTTCCAATCATTATCTGCAGCCCTACCGAGAAACCTGTTCCCAGCATAACAAGGCAAAGGTAGAAAATACCGCCTATAGCTGAAGCACCGAGTGTGATCTCTCCAAGTCTGCCAAGAAAGGCAGTATCTATTACTACCATTAGGTTCTGGGCTGTCAGTCCTATTATTATAGGATATGAGATACGCCATATGTTACTGTATGTTGTGTCTGCTTTTTTTCCCATGATCAGTCGACAAGGAGAACCAGGCCTTTAAGATAGTGCCCCTCAGGGTGGAAGATATTTACCGGGTGATCTGCCGGCTGGGTTAGCTGATGCAGTATCCTTACCTTACGCCCGGCAAGAATTGCTGCCGACATAACCGTAGATTGAAACAGCTTCATGTCGACTACCTGGGAGCAGCTGAATGTAAACAGAATGCCACCACTGCTAATTCTTTTAAGGGCTTCAAGGTTAAGGCGTTTGTAGCCCTGAACCGCCTTATGCCTTACATTCTGGTGCTTTGCGTATGCCGGAGGATCAAGTATGATAAGATCGTACTCCTTTTCCGCACTCTTCAGGTATTCCATTACATCCCCTGTATGAGCTGTATGCCTTTCTGATACCCCGTTAATAACGGCATTGAGCTCGCTGAGCTTTACTGCTTTTTTTGAGCTGTCGACCGAATCGACACTCTCTGCACCGGCTTTTAACGCATAAACCGAGAACCCTCCGCTGTAGGAGAAAGTGTTTAGTACTCTTTTACCCTTGGAATATCTGGAAAGCAGGAGGCGGTTTTCCCTCTGGTCTATAAAAAAACCGGTCTTCTGGCCACCGGTTATATCAACTAAGAAATCATTGCCATTTTCCCTTACCCTTATATGGCCTTCCTTGTCAACATCATTATCCCCTTTAAACAAATAACCCCGGGTCTCATTCTCCTGCCAGAAATCAGCAGGCAGTGTTTCCCGGCTTTTGTCATAAATACTCCTCAGCCTTTTACCATATACCGGTTTTATACCTTCCGATATCTGGTCTATATATGTGTACAAGCCAGTAGAATGCACCTGCACCACAAGATGACCATCATAGTGGTCAATTATAAGGCCCGGCAGGTGATCACCTTCGCCATGTACAAGCCGGTAAACATTTGTATGCGGGTTTACAGCAAGATTTGCTGTTTCCCTGAGCCGGTATGCCGACCTGATCTTACCTGACCAGAACGGGGCGTCAAAATTATTGTGTTTTGCCGGGGCAAAATCGAGTATACGAACCGCTATTGCAGCATCCTGATATATTCCGCAACCCAGGTATTCATCCCTGTTGGAATACACATCTGCAGTACAACCGTCAAATTCAGGGCCGATCATCTTTTTTATGGCGCCGCTGAATACCCAGGGGTGAAACCTTCTTACGGCATCATCCTTTCCCGAGCGCAGGATTACCTTAAGCCTTTGTGACATGGTTCTATGGTTTATATAACATCTTACCCCTGCTATTTAATTCTGACTGTCAACATTTTTCTGCCTTCCAGATAGAGATCGAGAATATCATCCTGAACTACAGGGCCTACACCTTCTGGTGTTCCGGTATATATAAGATCTCCTAACTTAAGGGTAACATATTTTGAGACATGGGAGATCACATCATCAAAATTAAATATCATTTCTGAGGAATGTCCGCTTTGGACCTTATCCCCGTTTTTCAGAAGGTGAAAACCTATATCATCCGGGTTTTCAATATCCGATACGGGTATAAAACTGCTGACAGCAGCAGAACCGTCAAATGCCTTTGACTTTTCCCAGGGATCACCCTTCTTTATGCTTTCTCTCTGAATGTCGCGTGCAGTAAAATCAATCCCGACAGCAACTGCATCATAATACCTGTGTGCAAATCGTTTCTGTATGTGCTTGCCGTGCCTGGAAATCCTCAGCACCAGCTCGGTTTCGTAATGTATCTCATTTGAGTGGTCGGGCAAAAAGAAGGGAAGACCGCCCCTTATAAGAGCTGTTTCGGGCTTCATGAAAAACAGCGGCTCGCCGGGCTTGTTCTGACGCATCTCCTCGATATGCCCCTGGTAATTCCTGCCTATGCATATAATTTTCAAAGGTCTTTTATTATCTTGTTGCCCCTGTCGAAGCCCCGCATTATTACAGACTGTATTATATTTTTTGTGGAAAGGGGGAAGTCGGCCTTCATCATCCAGTCAAAATACTGGGGTTCCTTTTTGAATACTTCCTCAACGGGCTTGCCTTTATATTTGCCGAATTTGAACACTTCCCTGCCTTCACGGTCATAACCGATATGACCCACAAGATCTGCATTGCCGTGATTGTAGGAAAATTCATAAAGAGCCTGAACATCATTCTTAACCGGCTGGGTAATCCGTCCGTCACGATCTTCATACTCCATTCCGTTGTACCGTTCTATCTGGGCCAGAAGTATTTCATAGGTAGCCTTGGTGTCGGCCTCAGCCTCATGGGCATCTACAAGTTCTTTGCCGCAGTAAAACTTATAGGCTGCCTTCAGGGTTCGGGGTTCCATCTTGTGGAAGATGTTCTGAACATCGACAAGCCTCCGTTTTTTAATGTCGAACTGTATGCCGCAGCGCAGAAACTCCTCTATAAGCATCGGCACGTCAAACTTGTTGGAATTGTAGCCAGCCAAATCGGCATTATGGAAGAAACTGTCAAGAGTCGGAGCAAGCTGCGCAAACGTAGGGGCGTAGGCCACATCCTCATCCCTGATACCATGAACAGATGTCGCTTCAGGAGAGATCGGAATAGTTGGGTTTATACGCTTTGTAAGCGTTTCTTCACTGCCATCCGGAGATACCTTAAAGATACTTATTTCTACTATCCGGTCCTTTACAACATTGGTGCCGGTAGTTTCCAGGTCAAAGAATGCCAGTGGGCGGCTGAGGTTTAACTGCATTTTGTACAAACTGGTTTTGTGGATACGATACTGTTATTAATGCGAAATTACAATAAATCCACTACAGTCTGGCTATTAAATTTCCCGTCCGGTGTCAAATTCCTCCAGGTATTTTGCTATACGGTCGAGAAACATACCCCCAAGTGCTCCGTCAACGATCCTGTGATCGCAAGACAGCGAAAGATCCATCCGGTGCCTGATGCCGATAGTGTCTCCATCGGCTGATTCTATTACTACCGGTTTTTTCTGGATCAGCCCGACTCCCAGTATGCCTACCTGGGGCTGGTTAATGATAGGGGTGCCCATAGTGGCACCGAAGGTACCGAAATTGGTAAGTGAAAAGGTGCCGCCCTGTATCTCCCCTGGCTTAAGCTTGTTACTGCGGGCCCTGCCGGCCAGGTCATTAACCTCTTTAGCAATACCAATAAGGTTCTTTTGATCAGCGTTTTTTACAACCGGTACTATCAGGTTGCCGTCTTCAAGGGCTGTTGCAACCCCTACGTTTATCTCTTTTCTCTTTATTATACTGTGGCCGTCAACAGATACATTTACCATGGGGTAGTCACGCAGTGCCCTGGCTATTGCTTCTACAAAAATATGCGTGAATGTAAGTTTTTCCCCTTCTTTGTCGAGAAAGTCCTTTTTGACCCTGTTCCTCCATTTTACTACCTTTTCCATATCAACTTCCCTGAAAAGGGTAATGTGTACCGAGGTGTCTTCAGACATTACCATATGATCGGCAATCAGCTTGCGCATCCTGTCCATTTCAACTACCTCATCCTTTTCGCCTACGTGGATTTTCTGCCCGCGCGGCTTTTCAGCAGTTCTTTCAGGCTGGGGTTCAGGTGTATCTTTTTCGGTGCGTTTATCGAGGTATGCCAGAAGGTCATCCTTGGTAAGCCGCCCGTTCTTACCACTGCCCTGTATTTTATCCAGCTCAGATGCCTGAATGTCCTCTTCCTTTGCAATGTTTCTTACCAGTGGCGAATAGAATCTGTCGCCTTTATCCTTTTTGTCTGCTTTTTCCCCGCTCTTTTCCTCCTTTGTCCCGGCCTCGGGTTTTTTGTCTGCTGAATTTTCTTCAGCACTATCATCCTCATCCTCACCTTCAGTATCGATTATCGCTATAACCGTATCTACTTCGGCGGTATCTCCTTCCTTGAACAGCTGCTCTTTCAGCACCCCCTCAACGGGGCTCGGGATCTCCGAGTCGACCTTGTCAGTCGATATCTCAAGTATGGGGTCGTCCAACTCTATGCTGTCGCCTGGTTGTTTCAGCCACTTTGTAATTGTAGCTTCTGTTATGCTCTCTCCCAGTTTGGGCATTTTTAATTCAAACTTGGCCATATATCAGTATTTTTCGTGTTCTTTCTGCAAACTATAATTGAAAACAAAAAAGAGTATAAAAAGTTTGATCGGAAACAGGTTTCAGCCTGCTTTCATGCCAAGCCGGCGATAGGCCTTTATAAGTATCTGGAAGTCATTTTCGACTTTGTAATCCTTGGCATAAAGACTGTTAAGGTTATCCATGGTATCCAGGTCAAGATCTTTTCCGGGCAGAGCGTCTCCGGGCCTAAGTATGCTTTTCTTTATCCGGGGAAGTTTGTCCAAACTGGGGGTATTGTGATAGCCTACCCAGGATCTGCGGCCTGCTGTAACCAGCAGGAGGTTTTTCAGGAACTCAATGCGCTTTTTTAGTAATATCATGTGAACCGGCAGGGTTAACAACAGCATTAAAGATGCTGCAAGGTCAAACAGCCTTTTGTTACGTTTGTTTACCGGCAGGTTTATCGAATTGACACTGACTGCGAACATCTCATCGAAGGTGTCTATACTGTTGCTGCCTATAATGTAAAGGCTCTCGGGCGGGGCGATCTTGAAAATAACCTGTTTATCCTGCAGCCTCGACATATGGTCGATTATAACTTGTGATGGCATATTTCCCGCGCAGAATATTACTTCGTTTATCCGGTAAATATCAATTATTTCGTTCAGTTGCCTTATGTTGCCGAGGTACCCGGCCGGTTTCGGGGGGTCATCCTGCTGTGATACAAGCCCAATAAATGATGCAGCGCTGCCCTGTCGCATCATTCTGAGTATCCTTTCGGCTTCTTTGCCGTCACCGGCTATAAGAACCCTCTTGTTCTCCGATCCACCCACATGAAGTGTCCTGTACACTGCCAGTGCATGGGCGGTCCTGGTAAGAATCATCGAAAACAGCGCCCAGAGGCTTCCCAGCAATATGAGCGCCCTTGAAAACCTAAGGTGTACAGGCAAAAGAGCATATATCACCAGTATAGCTACGGTACCTATCCCTACCCCCCTTACTATCCTGAAGAGCCTAACTGGGATGTCGTAGCCTCCGCTCATATAAACCGAGCAGAGCCATATGAATATGTAGGCCGGAACCATGTATAGCATAAACTCCGGGGGATAATACTCCGATTCTGCGGCAAATATCTGATGTCCCCAGTAGTTTTTCAGGTAATAAAACCCTCCGAATATAATTGCAGCATCCGCAACAGGCCATGAAATTCGCCTGAAAAAACGTGCCAATAGTGCCAGGAAGGCCCTAAAGTAAACTGCCAGGTTTATAAGCAGGGAAAACATCCTTGCGTTTTCTCTGGAAAAATGTTTCCTGGCGAAAATTATCATTGCGTTATAG
>SLKR01000038.1 GCA_007134525.1 Bacteroidales bacterium
GACAGGAAATGAAAGTGGATACCCGCTTGTCGACCGTAGGTTTTTCCTGGGGTTTTGGTATGCGGATAAACCGTTTTCAGATCAATTACGGACGCTCAAATTATCACCTGGCCGGAGCGCCTAACCATATATCAATAAGTACCAGCCTGCAGGAGCTTTTCGGAAGGCCACAGGAAGTGCCGGTAAATTCATTTGAATGATAAACTATAACTGTCTTAATGCAAAAAAAGTCATATAATCTTTTATTCAGCTTATTCCTCTGTATTGCACTGCTTTGCACTGCAACGACAGACGGTGAAGGACAGTATAGCTTTAAGGGTTCCGGGCAGGAGAATGGATTCTGGGTTTTTTTTACTGACAAAAGCGACGAGGGTTTTGACCCATACTCTTTTTTTGACAAAAAAGCCATAGAGAGAAGGGAAAGGCATGGTATATGCCTGTATGATCCTGTTGACCTACCTGTAAGACAAGAGTATGTCGATTCGCTGCACACTCTTGGCTTGCGAATAAGTGTGGTCTCCAGGTGGTTCAATGCGGCACACATCTATTCACTTCCGGATATGGCCTTTGGGCTTGAAGAGATGGAGTTTGTCAGGAGTGTAAGCCCTGCCACACTGCGTTTGGTTCCTGCAATGGCTCTTCCTGAGGTAGACCTTTCTGATAAAGAACTGCTTAAAGTTCAACAGGAGTATATGGGTACGGGGTTTTTCCGTAAAAACGGCATAAATGGCTCCGGTATACGTATTGCCATTTTTGATGCAGGCTTCAGGGGTGTTGATACCCATGCTGCTTTCAGTCACCTGAATAAGAACGGACAGATATTGGATACATGGGATTTTCACAGGAATAGGGTAAATGTATATTCATCCAGTACCCATGGAACAATGGTCCTGTCTGCAATAGCCGGCAAAAGCACCCAGGGGTTATTAGGTCCGGCTACCGGCGCGGATTTTCTCCTGGCACGAACCGAGATTTTCCGGGAACCCCTGGCAGAGGAACAATACTGGCTTGCCGCTGCCGAGTGGGCAGACAGGAGGGGTGCCGACATAATAAACTCATCACTGGGTTATGTTTTTCACAGGTACTTTCCGGAAGAGATGGACGGTCAGACATCTCTAATTTCAAGGGCTGCAAATATGGCTGCCAGGCGCGGTATCCTGGTCGTTAATGCAGCGGGGAACATGGGAGACAACGATAAATGGCGGATAATTGTCACCCCCGCTGACGCTGACAGCGTGTTGTCGGTGGGTGCGCTGGACTATCCTTCCATGCTTAGGGCGGCATATTCTTCTGTTGGACCTACTACTGACGGACGGCCAAAACCTAATGTCAGTGCTTTGGGTACAATAGTAGCGGCCGGCAGGAGAAGATATGCAACGCCAAGCGGAACTTCCTTTGCCAGCCCTCAGGTAGCTGCATTTGCCGCCTGTTTGTGGCAGATGCATCCATCATGGAGCAATATGCAGGTGTTCAATGCAGTAGAAAGAAGTTCAACCCTGTTTCCCTATTATGACTATTCCCATGGCTACGGTACACCTCAGGCCTCATATTTTTTCTCTGACCCGGCTGCATTTGCTGCTCCGACCTTTGACCTGGTAAGGCATAACGACTCACTGCGGATTGTTCTCCGGGAGAGGGTAGGCCCGGGAAACTCAGAGAAGAAAAATGAATATCTTTACTACCAGATAAGGAATTCAGACGGAAGTATTGAAAGCTACTTTGTGGTAGACCTGGAGGAGGCCAACAAGATAAGACTGAATATGGCAGATCTTGTCAGGGAGCAGCAGGTAATAGTCCATTACAGGGGCCATACGGCAGGTATGGAAGTAGAATAAAAAATTGGAATGTACAACACTATTATTTTATCCCTTGCATTGTTACTTCTCGCGGCCGGCAGTAAGCCGGGCAATGCACAAACGGTTATCATTTCCGAAGAGCCCGGAACCCGCGAACTGGATACCGGATACGGTATGAACAGAAAGCACTATTCCCATTCATGGCTGTCTGTCGACTTTATTGCCGGCAGACCCGACAGCAGGGGAGGTGATATCAGATACTGGCGCTCAAGGAGTTTATCCTATGGATACAGGTACAAGCGAAAGTACTCAGAAGTGTTTTCCGGCGGGCTGGAGTTTTTAATAAGCCGCAGGGCTTTTTACCCCGAGCAGGACCCTTATAAGATGGTGCCCGACACAGTTATTAACGACAAAGAAAAACTGGTTTTTTTACAGGCCGGCACCGGGGCTTACCAGAGGCTGAACTTTGGCAGGAGGGGAGATCATATTGGCAGTTTTCTGGATCTTGGTATATATGGTGGCTGGAATTTTCATGTTCGCCATATAACCGATAACAGCCTGGAAGGTGGTGAGAGGGTGCGGGTCAGGCGTACCCGTTTGGATTACCCCGTGAAATTTGAATATGGCCTTCTGGCCAGGCTCGGTTCAGGAAATGTAGTGCTCAGGGGGACTTACCGGCTTTCAGACCTTTTCAAGGCTGACAGCGGACTCCCGGAACTACCCAGGCTGACCCTGGGGTTGGAGATAGGCATGCACCCCTTCTGACAGAACCCTTTAGACTGAGGTTTTTTCTATAATCATAAGCCCGTCACGGAATGGAAGCAGAATATTCGTGATACCCGTGTGGCTTCTGATGTATTCATTGAACTCCGCTATAGCCAGGGCATCCTTGTCGGAGGTGTCGGGCTTGCCTATAACCTTTCCGCTCCAAAGCACATTATCGGCAATTATTATGCCTCCTGGGCGAGTACTTTTATACACTAAGTCGAAATATCGTATATAGTTATCCTTGTCAGCATCAATGAATGCCAGATCAAATACTTCATCGATGTCCGGCAGGATATCCAGGGCCTCGCCGGTATGCTGGATCACCTTATCGCCGTATCCGGCCTTGTTGATATAATGCCTTGAAAAATCTTCAAGTTCAGGATTGTGGTCAATGGTGTGAAGCAGGCCGCCATCCTGAAGCCCTTCTGCAAGGCATATAGCAGAATATCCTGTATAGGTGCCTATTTCAATTATCCGTTCTGGTTTTGCCATTCGGCTGATAAATGACAGTACCCTGCCCTGCAAATGACCCGAAAGCATCCTGGGGCGAAGTACTTTGGCATGTGTGTCGCGGTTAAGCATTTTCAGAGTTTCCGGTTCCGGACTGCTGTACCGGCTTGCATAGTTCTCTATACTTTCAGGTATTATATCCATTTTTAAAAAAATTAATGCAGGGTTTTCGGCAGTCAGGGCAAAAATACCAGCGTACTCATCAATGCGGGGTCAAAGACCTCATTCGCGGCCTGGAGCAGTTCTTCGGGGGTAACAGATTCGATTTGTTCGTTAATCTGTTCCAGGCTCTCCTCCTGGCCGGTATGCAGGATTGCCTTACCGGTATGAAGCATTTCGTTGAGTCTTGACTCATGTGCTATGTTAACCTGACCGCATAACTGGTTCTTTGCCCTTTTCATCTGAAGCACACCCAGTCTTTTTTCCCTGAGCAGTGTAAGCTCTTTTTGTATAAGCGATAGAGTTCTTTCAAGGTATGCCGGGTCGGTACCAAAATAGATGCCCACTATGCCAGTATCAGAGAATGCCTGGTACATGCTTTCAATATTATAGCAGAAACCGTGTTTTTCCCTTACGGCCATATTGAGCCTTGATGTCAGGCCGGGGCCTCCGAGAATGTTGTTAAGCAGGGATAGTGTTGTCCTGTGCTTGTGCGAGAGGCTGTATGCCCTGTTGCCCATTACACAATGTGCCTGGTGGTTGCTTCTTTTTACATGCCGTGTGGCCGGCATATAACTGTTTGCTCCTGATCTTTTCTTACCTGTGCCTGAAGTCCGGATTCCCCCAAAGTATTTCCCTGCCAGAGATATAAGCCTTTTGAAATCTATTCTCCCTACAGAACATACCACCATTTCTTCAGTAACATAGTTGCGGGAAATGAAATTCTTGATCATATCCCTGCTGAATGAGTTCAGGTGAGCGGGGGTGCCCAGTATGTTGCGGCCCAGGGGATGTTTGTCGAAAATAAGTTCATCAAAATCGTCGATAATCTGCTCTGAAGGACTGTCTTTGTAAGAGTTGATCTCGTCAACTACAACATCCTTCTCCTTGATGACTTCCTTCTCGGGAAAGGATGAGTTGAACGTGATATCGGAAAGAATGTCGAACCACCTTTCATAATGGAGGTGCATGAAAGAGCCGTATATGCATGTCTCTTCCTTTGAGGTGTATGCATTTATCTCTCCTCCCACGTTTTCCATATGGCTCAGTATATGGAAAGCCTTCCTTTTGCCTGTCCCCTTGAATATCAGATGCTCAAGAAAATGTGCAAGCCCCTGCTCCCCTGATTTTTCATCGCGGGAGCCAGTATTTATGAACATTCCGCAATGGGCAACCGGAAAGTCGGTTTGACGGTGAATGAGCCTTATCCCGTTTGCAAGCGTGTGCCTGTGGTATATCATTTTTTTCTTAAGGGGAATTTCATGGGATACGAAACCGTTACCAATCCCTTTGATATGTTGGACAGTTTCTTTTTAAGGAGTGTTTTTTTCAGCTGTGAAAAGTGATCTGTCATCAGTACACCCTCAGTATGATCATACTCATGCTGGATGATCCTTGCTGCAAGTCCCTTGTAGGTTTCCTCAATGGTGTTGAAATCTTCGTCCTGGTAACGTATTTTTATTTCCGGCAATCGCTGTATATCTTCCCTTAGACCCGGAAAACTAAGGCAGCCTTCGTTGAAATACCAGGCCTCACCGCTTTCCTCCAGGATCCGGGCATTTATAAAAACCTTTTTAAATCCCTTGAGCAGCTCCTCCTCGTCAGCGTAAGGATCCGCATCAATTATAAACAGCCGTATACTCTTTCCGACCTGTGGGGCGGCGAGTCCTACCCCCTGAGATGCATACATGGTATCCCACATATCTGTGATCAGCTGCTGCAGACCGGGATAATCCCTGGTAATGGGGTCTGCCCGGCGGGTAAGTATCTGGCTGCCATATGCATAAACGGGTAATACACTCATTTTTATTTTATTCTTGATATTTTTTCCAGGTAATACTGTAAAATAATAGTAGCACTGATGGTATCCACAAGTGCCTTATTTCTCCTTGCCTTCCTGCTTAAGCCGGCATCTATCATTGTCTGCATGGCCATCTGGGAGGTAAATCGCTCATCTATCCTTTCAACACTGATGTTTGGAAATTGTTTGCGAAGATGCTTTACAAACGGTTCAATATAACGCGATGCGTCAGAGGCCTTGTTCTGCATGTCAAAAGCCTCTCCGACCACGAAACAGTCGACTTCCTCCTTACTGCAGTACTCTTTTAAAAAAGTTATGACATCCTTTGAGTGTACTGTGGTCAGGCCTCCGGCTATTATCCTGCGCTGGTCAGTGACTGCCAGCCCCGTTCTTTTTCTCCCGTAATCTATTGCAAGGATCCTCCCCATCTGGGATTTTTCTGCAAAGATACACAAACATAACAAGATAGATTACTGTAAAAATGAACAAAAAGCCCTTATACAGGAGCACCCGCACAACTTTCACATGAAGAAATATTGATGTACATTTGTGCCGGTGATTGACTTAAACTGAAAATATGACTGACAATATTAAAAATCTGAGGACTATCGTTGAAAAGGCCTGGGAAGACCGTTCGCTTTTGTCTTCAGGAGAAACCCGCCAGGCAGTGGAGGAGGTAATAGCCCTGCTTGATAATGGCAGGTTGAGAGTAGCTGAGCCAGTTGCGGGTAGCTGGAAAGTTAATGACTGGGTAAAAAAGGCAGTGATTCTTTACTTCCCGATCAGGAGCATGGAAACAATTGAGGTGGGTCCGTTTGAATTTCATGACAAAATCCCTTTAAAGAAAGGTTATGCAAGGCTTGGGGTAAGGGTTGTGCCCCATGCTGTAGCCCGTTACGGCTCATATATCGCACCTGATGTTGTTTTGATGCCCTCCTATGTTAATATCGGGGCATATGTCGATTCGCGGAGCATGGTTGATACATGGGCTACTGTCGGCAGCTGCGCCCAGGTGGGCAGTGGTGTGCACCTCAGCGGCGGGGTTGGCCTTGGCGGAGTACTTGAGCCTGTTCAGGCCGCACCGGTGATTGTGGAAGACCATGCTTTTATCGGGTCACGGTGCATTGTTGTTGAAGGGGTCAGGATCGGAAGGGAGGCAGTTCTGGGTGCGAATGTTGTGCTTACTGCATCAACAAAAATTTTGGATGTGAGCGGAAAGGACCTTAAGGAATACCAGGGTTATGTTCCCGAGCGTTCGGTGGTAATACCCGGAACTTTACCCAAGGAATTTCCGGCAGGCAGTTATAATGTGCCGTGTGCCCTGATAATCGGTCAGAGAAAGGAGAGTACCGATCGTAAGACAAGCCTGAATGAGGCCCTTCGTCAGCATCAGGTTGCTGTGTAAACAAAATTTTGTCTTATGCCAAGGATCTCAGGCGTTATAATAGCCTTTAACGAGGAGAAATACATCGGCCAGTGCATTCGTTCACTCCAAAGGGTTGCTGACGAGATAGTTGTGGTCGACTCACTTTCCACCGACAATACGCCTGGGATATGCAGGGATCTGGGAGTTAAATATTACGAGCAGGAGTTCCTTGGTTATATCGAACAGAAGAACTTTGCACTTGAAAAGGCCTCATACGATCATGTAATTTCACTTGATGCCGATGAAGCACTGTCGGAAGAACTTATAGACTCAATACTTAAGGTCAGGGATAACTGGGAATATGATGCATATATTTTTAACAGGCTTAACAGGTTTTGCGGACACTGGCTCAGATACACGAATTACTATCCCGACAGGAAATTAAGGATGTGGAACAGAAAAAAGGGCAGATGGGGGGGGGTAAACCCCCACGACAAGGTTATTATGGAGAAGGATGCCGTTTCAGCCTGGCTTAAGGGGGATCTGCTGCACTGGATGTGCGATTCTTTTGAGGAGCATTTGGAAACAATAAATAATTTTACTACAATTGCCGCTCGTGAAGCTTTCCTGAAAGGGACGCCATGTTCTGCCTGGAAAGTGTTTTACAAACCCACTTGGAGGTTCATTCAGAACTACTTTGTTAAAAAAGGCATTCTGGGAGGGCATATGGGATTTGTGGTAAGCTATCAGGATGCATTTTCCTGTTTCCAGAAATACGCAAAGCTACGTCATTTGATACTTGAGGCCCGGAAGGGAGGAGAATAGACACTCACTGACTGCTGACCGGGTTTGGCACGACAATTGAGTTGTATGATTAGGTTGTTTGTAAATTTTAATAATGTTCTGTATGTCGCTAGATGCAGATATAAAGGCTGCCGCTGAGGTGCTTGGAAAAGGAGGCGTGATCCTTTACCCTACCGATACCATATGGGGTTTAGGTTGCGATGCGACCAATCAAAAGGCCGTGGAAAAGGTTTACCGTATTAAGGAAAGGGTTCAGGACAAATCTTTGATAATACTTGTAAGTGATATTGTTATGCTCGGAAAGTATGTTATCGAAATACCCGAAACTGCCGAAGAACTTATTGCAAGTGTTTCAGAACCCATAACCATTATTTATCCGGCAGGCCGTAACCTGCCAAAAAATGTACTTGCCTCTGATGGCTCTATAGCCGTAAGGATCCCCAGGCATCAATTTTGCCAGGACCTCTTGAGAGAATTCGGTAAACCAATAACTTCTACATCTGCCAACCTTAGCGGAACCCCGAACCCCTATTCATTCAGTGGTGTTGTTGAACCTGTAAAAGAAGCTGCTGACTTCATAGTTTCTGTTGCCCATCAGTCGCTCAGCAGGCCAAAACCCTCGACTATTGTCAGGATAGACAAAAACGGAGAGATCCAGGTACTGAGAAATTAATTCATTTATTTACCCCAATCAGGCCTTAATAGTGACAGACTTTCATAAACATCTTGACAACAGGATATTTGATACTGTGGCAGAAGCTGCCTTAGAAACAGGTATGGCAGTTTATGTTATCGGAGGGTGGGTGCGTGATATATTTCTGAACAGGGGCTCAGGTGATATTGACATAGTGGTTGTCGGAAGCGGACTCGAATTTGCTTCCGCTGTAGCAGGTAAGCTTGGCAAAAAAGGTGATCTCAAAATATACAGAAACTTCGGAACTGCCATGCTTCGATACAGAAGCTGGCAGGTAGAGTTTGTCGGAGCCAGAAGGGAGTCATACAGAAACGACTCGAGGAAGCCTGTTGTTGAAGAGGCTTCCCTTGCCGAAGACATAAGCAGGAGGGACTTTACGATTAATGCAATGGCCGTTTCGCTGAACAGGGATGATTTCGGGAAACTGATAGATCCTTTCGGGGGTTTAAGTGACTTGGAGAACAAGCTTATACGCACTCCCCTGGATCCTCTGGTAACCTATTCCGATGACCCCCTGAGAATGATGAGGGCGATTCGTTTTGCCACCCAGCTTGACTTTGAAATAGACCCCGCTTCTTTCGATGCCATAAAACAGAATGCTTCCCGTATCGGGATAGTCTCAATAGAGAGGGTAATGGATGAATTCAACAAGATTATGCTTTCAGAAGTTCCGGGGAAAGGTATTAAAATGCTGAGAGCCTCGGGACTTCTTAAGCATTTCTTCCCTGAGCTGGATGAGCTTTATGGTGTTGAAACCTTTAATGGTAACGCACATAAGGATAACTTCTTCCACACAGTCCAGGTGCTTGACAAGCTTGCACAGAGGACCGGTGATCTGTGGCTCAGGTGGGCGGCACTGTTGCACGATATTGCAAAGCCACTTACCAAGAAGTATGTTGAGGGTACCGGCTGGACATTTCACGGACACGAGTACCTGGGCAGTAAGATGGTAGAGAGAATCTTCAGGCGCCTGAGGCTGCCTGTGAATGAAAGGATGAAATATGTCAGAAAGCTTGTATTGCTGCACCTGAGACCCATTGCCCTTACTGAAAGCCTGGTCAGCGATTCTGCCGTAAGGAGGCTTCTATTCGAAGCCGGTGATGATATAGATGACTTGATGATGCTGTGTGAGGCTGATATAACCTCGGGTAACATGGCCAAGGTGGAGAGATACCTTGAGAATTTTGCCGTGGTAAGGGATAAGCTCAGGGAAATCGAGGAAAAGGATAAACTCAGAAACTGGCAGCCTCCTGTGTCGGGCGAAGACATCATGCAGGCATTCAGCATTGGCCCCGGAAGGGAAGTTGGCATGATAAAGACAGCTATCAGAGAGGCCATACTGGACGGTAAAATCCCCAACCAGAGAGAGCAGGCCCTGGAACTTATGTACAGCGAAGGTGAGAAACTTGGCCTCAGGGTATCAAAAAAGATAGAATAGTTAGTGCGCTGCCGGAGCTTTTATCATGAAAAAAAATCGTGTACATTTGTAAAAAAACAAACAGGCAGGGAAGACCGGTATGATCATATATAAATTCAAGATAAGTTTCGAAGATCATGATGACTTTCTGAGAGAGCTGGAACTTCGGGCTGATCAGACATTCGAGGACTTTCACCAGGCACTTCTGGGTAACCTGGGCCTGGATCCGGGCATGCTTGCATCATTTTTTATATGCGATCACCGGTTTCGCAAGAAGACCGAGATACAACTTGTAGACTTGAATCCCTCATCTCCGCCCGGAGAGGAGGCAGAGGATGAAAGCGGAGGAGAAGAAAAACCTCTGTTAATGCATGAGTGCGTCATGAAAGATTTAATTGACGACCCTCACCAGCGCCTTCTTTTCGTATATGACTATTTGAACCAGTGGACCTTTTACATAGAGCTTGTCAAGATGATGCCAAAAGTAAACGGTGACACATATCCCAGGTTCAGCAAGATATCCGGACCGGTACCCCGTGAACTTTTGGCCACACCGAAGCAGATGCCTGGCGTGGAGACCCCGTCTGATTTCTCATTTGGTGAAGGAGAGGTCCCGCCCCAGGACCTGTCAGATTTCGACCAGATTGAGGGTGCCGATGATACCTTTGAGGAAGATACAGGAGAAGGCGACTATGACATCGACGATGAAAAGTAAGACTCTCGTGGTTATTGCCGGTCCCACAGCTGTGGGAAAAACAGCCCTCAGCCTTGATATTGCAATTGAACTCGGCGCAGAAATAGTTTCTGCCGATGCACGCCAGTTCTACAGGGAGATTTCTACCGGTACCGCAAAGCCAACCAATGAAGAGCTCGCCCTGCGACCCCATCACTTTATAGGTCACCTATCCATCCATGACTATTACAGTGCGTCAATGTATGAGAACAATGCCCTGAATACCATAAATGCCTTGTTCGAAAAAGATGATTTTGTAGTCATGTGTGGCGGTTCCGGGCTTTATATTGACGCTATATGCCATGGGTTCGACAGTGTTCCCGGATACGATCCGCAAGTCAGAACAAGGGTTCAAGGATATTATCGGGAAACAGGTCTTGAAGGGATCAGGCGGTGGCTTAGAAGGGTGGATCCGGTTTATTACGGTCAGGCAGATATTGCAAACCCAAAACGAATAATGCGTGCCCTGGAGGTCTTCCTGTCAGCCGGAGTCCCCTATTCTACTTTCCTAAAGAAAAGTAAGGTCAAGCGGGATTTCAGGATAAGGAAAATAGTCCTGGAGTTGCCTCGCAATGAATTGTTTGCTGCCATAAATACCCGTACAGGCAAAATGATAGAAGAGGGGCTTGTTGAGGAAGCATGGGGGCTATATAACTACAGGCATCTCAATGCCCTGAATACGGTTGGCTACAAGGAAATATTTGCATGGATATCCAATAGCTGGTCACTGAATACCGCTATTGAGAAGATCAGGGTCAATACCAGAAGGTATGCTAAAAGACAGTTAACATGGTTCAGACGGTACGATGATGCCGCTTTCTTAAATCCGGCCGACCGCAAAGCGATCATGGATTACATAAAAGGCAGCTAAGCAGTCTTTTCTTTTTCCAAGCAGCCACCGGAGTGATATGCTATCAGGCCTTCCATTGGGGTGAGCATGTATTTTTCGGGAACAATACCTGCTTTGCGTGCCGACAATCCGAATAACTCCCTGAAATGCCACGCAACAGATCCTGTACATGACAGAGGGAGTGAGGCGTGGCTCCTTAATGTCTTTACCTGCTCACTGAAAAAGCTGTCAAAACATTCTGTAACCAGATCGCGTATATACCGGTTGGACAGGTTTTCCCTAATAAATGGGGCAAAAGAGGCCAGGAAGCGGTTTGGCTCACTGCCGTGGTATATCTTTCTGATAATATCCTCCCTGTCATACCCGAAACTTGTAGTGAAAGCCTTATCAATCTCCCGGGGTAATCTCTTTTTTAGATAATCCCCGAGAATGATCTTTCCCATGTGTGAACCGCTGCCTTCATCGCCGAACAGATAGCCCGCCGAAAAAACCTTTTCACTTATACCCTTTCCGTCATATACGCAGGAGTTGGATCCGGTTCCGATGATACAGGCAATGCCCGGTCTGTTCATAAACAGGGCCCGCGCCGCACCCAATATATCTCCTTCAACACTTATCATCGCTTCAGGAAACACTGTCCTGAGAGCATTTTCAACCCTACTCCTTTGAGTCTGTGATCCGCAGCCTGCGCCATAAAAATAAACAGCATCAAGCCGGTTTGCAGTAAAACTACCGGTCCTGTTGCCAATTATTGATACTATCTTTTTACCACTTACAAAATATGGGTTCAACCCTTTGGTATTGAATACCTTCAGAACACTTCCGTTTTCAATTACTGCCCAGTCGGTTTTTGTACTTCCGCTATCGGCTATAAGAATCATGAAGCCTTGCTTTTTGGTGATACACCACCATTTCTTTCGGCAAGGAATTCCCTTGCCAGCAGCTCTTTGAGCTGCAGAGGTTTTATGTTTCGTTTGATCTCGCCTGCCTTTGTCCAGGATATCATGCCGGTCTGTTCACTCACTACAAGCGCAACGGCATCCGTCTGTTCGGTTATTCCCAGTGCTGCCCTGTGCCTAAGGCCAAATGAAGCAGGCACCTTGCGGAACTCACTGATTGGCAGTACGCAGCGGGCAGCCTTGATCCTGTTGTTTGTTATTATTACTGCACCATCGTGAAGCGGGCTGTTATTAAAAAAGATTGAACCCAATATCTGCTCCGATATTACCGCATCTATTCGCTGTCCGGTCTCGACGAAGGATTCCAGCTCGTTTTGCTGGGTTATAACAACCAGGGCACCGGTCTTTTGCTCTGAAAATGACTCAAGAGCGTTCACAATTGCAGGTATGTTTAGCTCCTCCCGGGTTTCTATTTGCCATAAACCTTTAAATATATTGCGCGAGCCTTTTCGCGCAAATGTCCTTTTTCCTATTATAAGCAAAAACTTGCGGATCTCGGGCTGAAAGACAATGATCAGGGCCAGTACTCCAACCGAGATAAACTGCCCGAGAATGGCTGTCAGAAGTTCCATCTCGAAAATGCGCACAAGCCACCACACCAGGTAAATAGACAATATCCCCAGGAATATGTTGATTGTACCTGTTCCCTTTATCAGCAGATATAACTGATAAAGCAGCATGGCAACCAGTAAAATATCCAGTATGTCGAACAACCTTATCTGGATGATAGCCGGTAAAAACAAATATGGCATATGGCTTATCGCTTTTTCGCTAAAACTCTAAAGATAAATTTTTTATTCCTGGCTTTTGTAATATTCAACAATTTTTATTGCCTCTGCGGCCTCCCTTGGATCATGCACTCTGAGGATGTCTGCTCCATTCAAAAGTGCAATGGTATTGATTACGCTTGTGCCGTTAAGGGCATCAGCGGCACCGGTACCCAGGACCTTATTTATCATTGACTTCCTTGAAACACCTACCATCAGAGGCAGGTCAAATATTCTGAAGTATTCAAGGTTTGCCAGCAGCTGGTAGTTGTGCTCCAGGGTTTTACCGAAACCAAATCCCGGATCTATTATTATGTCGTGTACTCCCAGTGAGTTCAGTGTCTCAAGCTTCCCGGAGAAAAATGCTGTTATTTCCCTTACAATATGCTTGTAGCGGGGGTTTAGCTGCATATTGTCCGGCCTGCCCTGCATGTGCATAATAATGTATGGAACCTGAAGCCGGGCAATTGTAGTAAACATTTCAGGGTCTATTCTTCCGGCTGAAATATCGTTTATCATATGGGCCCCGTTTTCTACTGCTGCCAGAGCGGTTGATGAATTATAAGTGTCGACCGATATAATTGCTTCGGGAAATTGCCCGGATACAGCTTTAAGCGATGGCAGAAGCCTTTCCTGTTCTTCTTTGGGGCCGGTAATGCCGGCACCCGGCCGGCTGGACACAGCACCGATGTCGAGAATGTCTGCCCCGTTTTCAATAAGACGCCCGGCAAGTTTGATCGCATCAAATGGATGACGTATTTTACCTCCGTCATAAAAAGAGTCCGGAGTAATATTAATAACGCCCATGACCAAAGGTGAGGATAAATTTATA
>SLKR01000041.1 GCA_007134525.1 Bacteroidales bacterium
AGAGGGAAAACACTGATGCTATTAAAATGTCTTCGAAAATTGATCCGGGTGAAAGGAAAATACGTTCCAAAAAGCTGCAGGAGATATCCGCAATGAAGAAGAAAGCCTTCATTGAATCCAACAGGGGTTTGAAAACAAAAGTGCTGTGGGAGAATGAAACACAGAATGAATTCATTTACGGGTTCACCGAGAACTATATCAAGGTAAAAACCCCGGTAGCTAAGGGAAAGGCAAATACCATAGAACAGATCACATTAAACATTACAGATAAAAACGGAGTTTATAAAGCATGAAGAAAGATCCAAAGACACTATGCCTTAAAGTATGTGAAGTAGCAAGGGAAACCGGCAGGTTTATCCGGGATGAACTCCCGGGCATCACTTCGTCCGACATCGAGGTTAAGGGCCTGCACTCTTATGTGACCCATGTTGACACAAATGCCGAAAAAAGAATTGTTAAAGCCCTTGAGGAGCTATTACCGGAAGCGGGCTTCATTGTTGAGGAGGAGAGCATAAGCAAGCAAGGCAGGGAATACAAATGGGTTGTTGACCCTTTGGATGGCACAACGAATTATATCCATGGCCTGCCGTGTTTTAGTGTATCAATTGCATTAATGCAAGAGAGTGAAGTTATACTCGGAGTTGTATATGAAATTATGCAGGACGAATGCTTCTATGCCTGGGAAGGCGGAGGAGCCTTCCTTAACGGTAAGCAGATAAAGGTGTCGGGAACTGACAGCCTTGCAGAAAGCTTGCTTGCAACCGGCTTTCCTTATCATGATTACTCCCTTCTTGAACCCTATATGGAACTTTTTATCTGGTGTCTGCATAAAACCCACGGGGTGAGGAGGATCGGAAGCGCCGCGGTTGATCTTTCATACGTTGCATGCGGACGCTTTGAAGGCTTTTTTGAATACGGGCTTAACCCCTGGGATGTTGCCGCAGGCAGCATCATTGTCAGGGAAGCAGGCGGAAAGGTCACTGACTTTTCGGCAGGGAAAAACTTTATCTTTGGCAGTGAAATAGTTGCAGCCAACAACAATAATGTGTACGGCGAACTGATAAAGAAGGTAAAAGAGGCATTCAAAAAGGAGTGATTAAATGGAATTCATCTCCGATTCATTTTTCGAGTTCGCGGCAATACTGGGGATAGCAGCTTTTGTTGCAATGATAGGGCGCTTTTTGCATCAGCCCCTGATCGTATCCTTCATCGCAGTGGGTCTGATAGTAGGACCCTACGGAATTGACCTGCTTGAGTCAATTGACAAGATAGAGCTGCTTTCGGAGATGGGGATTGCGATCCTTTTGTTCGTTGTAGGCCTCAAGCTTGATGTAACCCTTATCAAATCTACAGGTAAGGTGGCTCTTTACAGCGGACTCGGTCAGGTACTGTTTACCTCTGTTTTCGGCTACATGATCTGCATGGCGCTGGGATTTGAACAGGTTGTTAGCCTATATGTTGCTGTAGCCCTAACATTTTCATCAACCATCATAATTGTAAAACTCCTTTCTGATAAAAAGGAGATACAGTCACTTCACGGGCAGATTTCCATAGGTTTTCTGATAGTGCAGGATATCGTGGTGATTATAGCAATGATTGTGCTATCGGCCATGGGGACCCCTTCAGAATACACTCTTTGGGAGGAGGTGGCGCTTGTTGTGTTAAAGGGTGTCGGAATGCTTGCCATGGTACTGCTGCTGATGAGGTATGTGCTCAGCAAGCTAACAAGGATTATGGCAAGAACCCCTGAGCTGCTTATACTTTTTGCGGTAACCTGGGCAATATCACTCGCCGCCCTCAGCGATTTCCTGGGGTTCAGCAAGGAAGTAGGTGCATTCCTGGGGGGTATAAGCCTTTCTGCCACCCCTTACAGGGAGATCATCTCCGGCCGCCTTAACTCACTCAGAGATTTTCTTCTGCTTTTCTTCTTCATACACCTGGGAAGCCAGGTAAATGTTCCCCTGCTCGGGGAACAGCTAATACCGGGTTTGATCCTGTCGGCTTTTGTTCTTTTAGGCAACCCTATTATTGTTATGGTGATACTCGGACTTTTGGGCTATCGAAAAAGGACAGGATTCCTTGCCGGGCTCAATGTTGCTCAGATATCAGAGTTCTCTCTTATACTTGCTGCGCTCGGCATGAGCCTGGGCCAGATAGATGAAGAGACCCTGGGTCTGATAACTCTGGTTGGCCTGTTTACTATAAGTATCAGTACATACCTGATAATATACTCACACCAGATCTACGAAAGGATATCACCGGCACTGTCGGTATTTGAGCGAAAAACCCCCTACAAGGAGATCGATGTAAAAGAGGCAGGCAAACAAAAATTCGATGTCATAATTTTCGGCCTGGGCAGATACGGCAACAATATTGCACGAAGCCTGGAGGAGCATGGATTTAAGATTTTTGGCGTCGACTTTGACCCCAGGGCAGTAGAAAGGTGGAAAAGAAAGGGGCGGGTTGCACAGTACGGTGATGCCGATGATCCAGAGCTCCCTGAGATACTGCCTTTGGACTCACAGTGTGTTATCTCAAGCCTTGATAACAAGGAGGTAAACAAGGCACTGATAAAGTATTTCAAGCATGCAGGATATAAGGGGAATATTGCAGTAACAAGTTATACCGGACGAACAGCCAAGGAACTCGAAAAAGCCGGGGCCGACCTGATACTGCTGCCGTTTGTCGACGCTGCAGAGAATATTCCGGAAAAACTCAGATCTCTTAAAAAAGAGTAAATAATAAGTAAATATGCCTTTATATGATCTGTCATTTAAATAAGAGAAGGCTGATTAAACAGCTCAGTATACTGATAGTACCGGCTCTGGTCATGACCTCATGCTCAGGCAACAGCGGGGAAGAGGGCGGTGTAAGACCGGTTAACATTGCCTATACCAAGGCAGAGATCAGGGACCTTTCTGCAAGGCGGGAGGTAACAGCTCCAGTGATTGCATACCAGAGAATATATATTACTGCAAGAACATCCGGGCAGGTCCTGGAGGTAAACTACGAAGAGGGTGACCATGTTTCGAAGGGCGACCTGCTGGCACGCCTTGACACACGGCGCCAGCAGAGCCAGCTCAGAAGGGCGGCCGCAAGTCTTCAGGAGGTTGAAAGAAGTTATTACCGTTCACGTCAGCTCTTTGAGTCGGAGATAATTCCTCCTTCAGAGTATGAAACGGCTCTCAGGGAGCTTGAAGAGACCCGGGCAGAGGTTGAGTTCTGGGATGTGGAAGTTGAGCTCGGCCATATCCGCTCACCAATTGATGCGGTGGTCACCAGCAGGCTGATCGAAATTGGAACAACCGTTGCGGAGAACCAGAGGATGTTTACCGTCGAGGATCACGACCTTCTTGTGGCGCGCCCCGGCCTGAGCGAAAGGGACGTGGTACACCTGGAGAAAGGCCAGCAGGTAGATCTTGAATTTGATATATACCCGGATGCCCGGCCCAAAGGTACAATAAGACGCATTTTCCCGGCAGCCGATGGGATAACCAGGTTATTTACAGTGGAAATTGAAATAGATCAGGGTTCTGCCCCTTTCAGGATATATCCGGGATACCTGGTACGCATGAACTTCCTTACCGATAAACGCGATGGTGTTGTAGCACTGCCCCCTGAAGCCATTGATTACAGGGAGGATAAAACAGTAGTATTTCTGATAGACGGGGATATGGTAAGGGAACGGAAGATTGAAACGGGGATACGCCGGGAGGGATGGATAGAGGTATTGTCGGGTCTGGAAGGCGGAGAAGAGGTTGCAGCCGGCGATCCCGGTTCGCTTGAAGACGGAACCCCGGTAAATATAAGAGGCAGGTTCAGAAGATATGGTTTCAGGGAGTAAAAGAGCAAATATTACCATCTATGTCAGAAAAAAAATCTTTCAACCTTTCGGCCTGGGCAACAACGAGACCGGTGGCAACACTATCACTTACAGCGGTAGTGCTTGTTCTGGGGCTCTTATTCTCAGGGAGGCTTCCAATCAGTCTTCTGCCTGAAGTTGACTATCCGCATATCCGCGTTGTGGTCAACTATCCGGGAGTAACTCCGGAGGTCATTGAAGAGCAGGTTACAAGGGTTCTGGAAAGAAACCTCTCTGCAACTGAAAATCTGGTGGAACTGCATGGCAGGGCCTCTGAAGGACGTTCCTATATTGAAATGTTCTTCGAAGCCGGCACAGATACTGACATTGCCCTGCAGGACGCAGCCCGCCAGCTGGAAAGGGCACGTGCGGAACTCCCTCCGGGAACCGAACCGCCCCGCCTGATGAAGATGGATCCATCACAGCAGCCCGTTTTTGAACTGGCATTCAGTACACCCCTGATGTCTTCCATAGAGCTAAGGCAATGGATAGACCAGCGGCTGGTACCCCAACTCCTGACGGTAAGGGGTACGGGCACCATAGAGGTCGCAGGAGGCAGAGAAAGGGAGATAGACGTTGTGGTTGACCCGGAAAGAATGAGTTCCTACGGGCTTAACATTACTGACATCACAACTGCTCTTGCGCTCCAGAACATAGATATTGCCTCGGGAAACATTACTTCTGATCAGTATGATGTACTGGCCCGCACCGAACAGCGCTACCGCGATGCACCCCATGTCGGCAATACCATCCTGAAGCTTCCAGGTCAGGACAACTACATCCGCCTTTCTGATATTGCTGAGGTATCCGACAGCCACAGGGAGCAAAGGCTTTTTGCCAGGCATAACGGGAATGATGCGGTACAGGTTACAATAATGAAACAGCCTGATGCAAATACTGCAGAAGTAATTGACGGGCTTACCAATACCCTGAACAGCCTGGAGAATACAGGGTTTATCCCGCCTGATATTGAATGGGACACCATCAGGGATGAATCATTCTTTATAAGAGCCTCACTGCGTTCTGTGGGGATAGCAGCTATAAGCGGCGGGTTGCTTGCCATGGTAATTATTCTGCTCTTTCTGGGTAGCCTCAGAAAGTCACTGATCATTGGCATTACCCTGCCCGTTGCTATCATGGCAACTTTCCTTCTTATGAATATTGCGGGCCTAAGCCTCAATATCATGAGTCTTGGCGGGATGGCTCTGGGTGTAGGGCTTCTGATAGACAACGGGCTGGTGCTTATGGAAAATATCTACAGGCATCAGCAGCAACTGAATAAATCACCGGTAAAGGCGGCCCGGGATGGCTCAGCAGAGGTTATTTCAGCAGTTGTTGCAGGAACCACAACAAACCTTGCTGCACTCCTGCCATTCCTTTTGCTGACCGGACTTGCCGCTCTTATATTCAGGGAGCTTATACTGACCATTGCATTTGCAATACTATCCTCGCTGCTTGCAGCCCTCACACTTGTACCCTCACTGTATGTAGTCGCCTCAAAAACAACTGACGCAAAGGGGTCGGTCAGAAAAGGCCTCGCCGGAGCTACAATGGAGAGGCTCAGTTTATATTACAGCAAAACTATTCCAAAGGTGATATCGGGGCGCTACATTCTGCTTACAGGAGCTCTTGTACTACTGGCAGGAAGTGTATGGCTCAGCGGCCGTATGGGCAGTGAATTCCTTCCCCCTGTGGATGACGGCAGGATAACCATGCGTTTTGTGCTCCCCCTGGGAACACCACCTGAACCGACCAGGGACGTATCCGTCATTTTGGAGGAAGCCATACAAAGGATGCCTTATGTTGAGACTTTTTACAGCACCGCCGGGGGCTATTTCAGGGGAGGACAACTATCAATAAGGGGAGGCATGATAGATATGGTGGTCCAGCTTGTACCGCCGCCTGAAAGGAGAGGTTATTCTGCTGAACGCTGGGTGTCGGAATTTACCGCAAAGGTCAGGGAACTGGACATTGCCTTTACTCAGGAAAGGATACGGGGCCCAAGGATTGAAGGGCTCAGGACATCAGTTGTTGATGACGACATATCGGTTGGAATAATTGGCGAAGAACTCGATGTGCTTGAAGATAATGCCCGCAGTATACTCTCAAGGCTTGAGGGTATAGAGGGGCTGGGAAGTATACAGATTGGCAGGGATGAAAGGATACCCCAGGTCATAATAAGGCTGGATGAGGAGAGGGCGGCAGATATGGGGATCTCTGCCGCTGATGCAGGACAGACAATCAGAACGGCGGTTGACGGCATGGTACCGACCAGGTATGTAAGCGGTGGATTTGAATACAATATCAGGGTAAGAATGCCCCGTAGCATTACAGGATCAGCATCATCACTAGCAAACCTGCCTCTTTTTGATGTACTTGGAAGGAAGGTCAACCTTGGAAGCATAGCTGATTTCCGTGAAGATACCGGGCCGGCCCACATCGAAAGGCTGAACCAGATAAGGATAGTAAGGGTAAACGGAACGGTAAACCTGGAAGAGGCAACTGTTGGCCAGGTTCAGCAAAGGGTGGAGGATGCACTGGAAGGTTTTGACCTTCCGGATGGCTACAATATTATATATGGAGGCGCTGCAGAGAATATTGCTGAAACTGGCAGATCCATGAGGCTTGCAATAATACTGGCTATATTCTTTGTTTTTGTTGTAATGGCAGTACAGTACGAAAGAGTGTCAAGCCCCCTGGTAATACTTTCGGTGCTGCCATTCTCCATTACCGGCGTGGCGGTGGCCCTGTGGTTTTCAGCCTCCGCTCTCAGTGCGCCCGTATTGCTCGGGATGATCTTCCTTGTGGGAATCCTTGTAAATAACTCAATTCTCCTGGTGGCATTTGCAAACGACAGGGTAAGTGATGGGATTAAGCCATCTGAAGCAATTAGGGAAGCAGGAGCCATAAGATTACGTCCGGTTATCATGACAACACTGACAACAGTTTTCGGAATGCTTCCCCTGGCCCTTGCAGCCGGCTCTGGCGGAGAGCTTCTTCAACCCCTTGCACTCACGGTAATCGGGGGTCTGTTGTTCGGGGCACTGATGACCCTTATACTTCTGCCGGGTATATTTATGATGGCAGAGGATATAAAGAATAAATTCCGGTCAGGATAAAACTTTTTACAATAATGCTATATTTGCAGAAATATGACATCACAACCCACCAAAAATCAACCACATCATGAAAAAGGCAATATTTCTGCTATTAGTTTTATTTATTTTCTCCGCCTGCGGTCCTCATTCCGGAAACGGTGATATTTCTCCTATTGACCCCAAAACAATGGAAACAGTAATTGAAGAACTCGTAAACGAGCACGGACAGGAACAGGCAGAACGTATACGCAGGGGCGTAGGCCAGGCTGCATCACTCTGGAGAACCAGTGATGGCAACACCGGCGAATTTGAGTCTTTCTGCAAGCAGTCATTTATCAGTGACGAGAATGAGCTGGACATGGTGTTCGACCGGCTTGCCCATTATTTCGAACACCTGTACGGGTACATGAACAGGATATCACTGGAACTGAACAGGCAGATACATGAGGACAGGGGGCCGATACACCGTATCGACCAGTTGTTCTCGGCTTACAGCCCGTCGGCACACATCCAGGACGACCTTTACAATAATAAGATAGCATTCTTTATAGCGCTGAATTTCCCACACTACACGCTGGAGGAGAAGAACAAACTGGGAGGTGACTGGGACGATCGTCAGTGGGGCTACGCCAGGCTGGGCGATTATTTTACAGCCAGGGTGCCGACTCATTTAAGGCAGGAATACAACCAGATAAGCAGCGATGTCGACATGTATATCGCAGAATATAATATTTTTGCCGGCGAGCTTCTCAACGAAGAAGGCGAGAAGATATTCCCGGAAGGGATGAAGCTTTTATCGCACTGGAACCTAAGGGATGAGATCCGTTCAAATTACGGGCAACCGCGAGGCATTGAGAAAAAGGAGATGCTCTACCAGGTAATGCTGCGCATAATAAACCAGGACATACCTGAAGAGGTAATAAATTCCGGAGAATACCAGTGGAACCCTTATACCAATGAACTCTGGAAAGACAGCCAGCAGATAAGCCCAACCAAGGAAGGTACAAGAAGGTATGAGCACCTCCTCAGTAATTTCAGGGGGCTTAGCAATATGGACCCCTACTACCCGCAACTCGACACATATATTAAAAGGAGTTTCGATTCAGGGATGGAGATACCCCAGGAGGAGGTAGAGGAGCTGTTTCGCGAATATGCTGCATCACCTCTTGTAAAGCAGTGTGCTGACCTGATAAGGGAACGCATGGGTCGCGATCTCCGCCCGTATGACCTCTGGTATGACGGCTTTAAAGCCAGAAGCGGAATTTCCGAAGAGGAGCTGGATCGCATAACAAAAAGCAGATACCCCGACGCTGAAGCCTTCAACCGGGACCTGCCCCGTATTCTCAGGGAGTTGGGGCACAATGCTGAGATGGCGGATTTTATAGCCGGCAAGATTGAAGTTAATGCAGCCAGGGGCTCTGGGCATGCCTGGGGCGCTTCAATGGGGGATATGCCCTCACACCTGCGAACCAGAATAGGTGCCGACGGCATGGATTATAAAGGATACAATATTGCGGTACATGAATTTGGTCATAATGTGGAACAGACCATAAGCACCCATTTTGTTGACAACTATTTCGTAAAGGGAATACCCAACACTGCATTTACGGAGGCGCTTGCCTTTATTTACCAACGCCGCGACATGGAGTTTCTTGGAGTACAGCAGGAGGATCAAATGCAGGAACACCTTGAAGTGCTTGACGTTTTCTGGGATAACTACGAGATGATGGGAGTATCTCTTGTAGACATGGAAGTGTGGAAGTGGCTTTATGAGAACCCTGATGCAACTGCGGCAGAGCTCAAGGAAGCAGTAATAAGGATCTCAAAAGAGATATGGAATGAATATTATGCCAGTGTTTTTGGAGAAGAGGACGTTCCGCTGCTTGCCATCTATTCACATATGATATCATACCCCCTCTATCTGTCAGCATATCCTTACGGACGGCTTATTATGTTCCAGATCGAGGATTATATCAGGGACCGTGATTTTGCTGAAGAGGAGCTCCGGATCTTCTCAATCGGCAAGCATACCCCCAGGCACTGGATGGATAAGGCAGTCGGTTCACAAATAAGCAACCAGCCAATATTTGAAGCAGTTGAAAAAGCACTGTCAGCATTCTGAAAAATTAAAATAGCTTAAAAAATAATATGTTTCATTTTTTTTGTATTTTAGCAGCTTGAAAAACAAGGCTACTGGTGATGGTGTATCAAGGGAGAGGTGGCCGAGTGGTCGAAGGCGCACGCCTGGAAAGCGTGTATCCGTCAAAAGCGGATCAAGGGTTCGAATCCCTTTCTCTCCGCTAGATTCGTTAACCCAAATTAATGAGTGTATTAAATTTTAATCAATTATCGTTCAAACAAAAACCAACAGAATCAGTTATGAAAAAATTATTCGTCTTTTTGACAGTAGCAGGGATGCTCACCTTTGGTCTTAATACAGCTGTATTGGGTCAGGACCAGGGACAGGAAGCTGAAACGGAAGAAGTGGTTGATGTACAGGAAACCGAGCCAACCCCTGCGGATATGATGGGCCAGGAGCTAGAGCCCGATTACGGTGATCAGAGCTTCCACTACATTCTTAAAGAACAGTTCATTGAAGGTGGCCCGGCCTTTATGAGCATTATCTTGTTGTGTTTGATCATTGGCTTAGGCCTTTGTGTTGAAAGGATCATTTACCTGAACCTTGCATCAACAAATACGACAAAACTGCTCAATAAAGTTGAAGACGCACTGAAAACAGGTGGTGTAGACGCAGCCAAGGAAGTTTGCAGGAACACACGCGGACCGGTTGCCAGCATTTACTACCAGGGTCTTGAAAGGTACAATGAAGGAATGGAAGTGGTTGAAAAATCTATCGTTTCATACGGTGGTGTTCTTATGGGGCGGCTTGAAATGAACCTCACATGGATATCACTCTTTATCGCCATTGCACCTATGCTTGGGTTTATGGGTACGGTAATTGGTATGATCGGTGCATTCGACGCAATTGCCCGCGCAGGTGACATATCACCGACAATTGTTGCCGACGGTATTAAGGTGGCCCTTCTGACCACAGTATTCGGTCTTATAGTTGCAGTAATCCTTCAGATCTTCTACAATTATATTGTATCAAAGATCGACACAATGGTCAACTCAATGGAAGATGCAACCATATCTTTCATGGACATCTTAATAAAGTACAAAAAGTAAAAAACCACATAGCAATATGAACGAATCGCTAATTAATATTGGAATGTATGTCACCTATGGCCTTTTAGGCCTGGCTGCACTCTCGGCTATTCTCTTTTCCATATTCCACATGTTCGGGAATATCAGGAAAGCGATTCCGGCTCTGATTGGTTTAGGGGCGCTGTTGGTGGTCATACTGTTTTCATACTCTATAAGCACCAGTGAAGCATACCCCGATGCCACTCCGACCGTTTCGCAGTGGATAGGCGGCGGGATAACGGCCACTATGATCCTTATCGGACTTGGCCTGCTGGCAGCTGTTTTCACGGAGATATACAAATACTTCAGATAAGTAACAATAATCTAAATAGGAGATCTTTCTATGGCTAGAATGACCCCTGAGATTAATGCCGGATCGATGGCTGACATTGCCTTCCTCCTGCTGATCTTCTTCCTGGTCACCACCACTATGGATGTTGACACGGGGATCAACAGGATGTTGCCGCCACCCATTGATCCGAACGCACCGGAGCCGCCACCTGTAAGGGAGAGAAACGTGTTCGTCGTACTTGTCGACGCACAGGACCGCCTTTTGGTAGAAGGTGAGCCGGGCGACATTAATCGTCTAAGAGAACAAGCAAAGGAATTTTTATTAAACCCGGATAATGACCCCAACATGCCTGTAAAGGAGACGCAGACCATCGAACACATAGGAGAGTTTGAGGTTTCAAGGGGTATCATATCGCTTCAGAACGACAGGGGTACATCCTACGAGATGTACATCGCCGTACAGAACGAGCTTGCTGCAGCAGTAAGGGAGATAAGGGATGAAGTGTCGAGGGAGTATTTCGGCCGCCGCTTCAATGAACTTACAGACGAAGAGCTGGTGAATGCGGTTCGCCTGGCTGTACCAATGGCTATTTCTGAAGCAGAACCAAAAGATATAGGAGGAAGTTAATATATGGCAAGATTCAGAAAAGAAGGTGGCAAAGGCACACCCAAAATCAACACGGCTTCACTGCCCGATATTATCTTCATGCTGCTGTTCTTCTTCATGGTAACTACTGTGATGAGAGAGACAACACTTTACATTAGGACATCGCTTCCTTCTGCAACCGAGATCCAGCAACTTGAGCGCCGTTCACTGGTAAGCTTCATATATATCGGCCCGCCACTTCAGTCGCAGGTATTTGGTACAGAGCCCAGGATACAGTTGTATGATTCATTTGCAACGGTTGACGACATTCCTTCATTTATTGAGGCAGAAAGGCAGGCCACTGCAGAAGCAGAGCGTCCTCTTATGACAACTTCTCTCAAGGTTGACAGAGAGACAAAAATGGGTATCGTAACTGATGTCAAACAGGAGCTGCGTATGGTGAGTGCCCTCAGGGTTAACTACTCCACTACACGTGGAGAAGTTACCGGCACCCAGTAACTACGCAAGCTTAATAAACATATTTAAAGCCGGCATGCTGATCATGCCGGCTTTTTTTATTATTTATTGCCTGTTTTACTCGAAGAATTCGTAATGGTGCTTAACAATATATTGCCTCCTGACTCCATGGACAGGGTTATTTACCAGTGCACGGCTTTCATCCACCCTGCCTTCATCATCATATGACCTTTCAATCCTGTTCAGCAGGTTTCCGTGCATGTCATACTCCTCCTGAAACGCAACATTGCCCTGGGAGGTGTATTCCATCTTCAGGGTATTTTTTTTCTTCCTGGTTTCCTCAATAACTTCAACCGGACGGCCTTCCCCGTCAGGCACAAAACTTACCCTCTCAACCGGCTGGTCATTTTCATCAAATACAGTCATCTTTATCCGGCGGCCATTTTCATCAAATTCATTAACCCTGCGGCGCACCAAACCGCCCGGTGTGTCTCTCTCGTTAAATTCAATCAAAAGATGGTCAGCGTATTTATATACCTTTTCTTGTTCCGCTTCACCCTGCCGGCCTGACACAACCAATGCTGCATCATCGTAATAAACAGATTCCCGGATCAGCAATCCCTCACTGTCATATTCAAAGATTTCGCAATGCTCAACATCTTCGTCCTCATCTGTCAGGGTCTTCATTATAAGCCTGCCGCTTTCGTCATATTTATAATCAATGCTGTCTTTTGAGCCATCCGCATAATGATGATACTCCCTTAAAACCCTGCCTTGGCTGTCAGGCTCCCAGGACCTGTCGTTCATTATCTCTCCGTCGGCCTCCCTGATTATCTCCCTTGTCAGAAACCCCTGATCATTGTATTCATACTCTGTTTGCTGCTCCAGCAACCCTTCGGCCCCGTATTGTTTCTCACATATAACCTTACCCCAGCGTCCTTCATACTCGGTGTCAGACATCAATTGTTCCTTGGTCCCGCCGGACGAAATGTCAGCATCAGGCCGGGAGAGGTCATACCTTACAACTCTAAGTCTCTTTATCTTTTTACCCATAATTTTATTTAATGATTGTCATTTCATCGATAAGATGACCTGCCCCAGCAAACTTGTCAATGATGAAAAGTATATACCTGGCATCAACATTTATAGCCTTCTGCATATCGTGCTCAAATAGGATATCACCACTCATGCCTTCCCAGTTGGCATCAAAAGCTACGCCTGTAAGATGCCCGTCAGCATTTATTACTGGGCTTCCTGAGTTCCCCCCGGTAATATCATTATTGGTAATGAAGTTGACCACCATATTATTATCCCAGGCATAATCACCAAAATCTCCTTCATGGTATAGCTCCTTCAGCCGGGCCGGAACCACGAACTCATGGTGGTCAGGATCCTCTTTTTCCATTACCCCGCTGAGTGTGGTGTAGTAATCATAATAGACGGCATCCATAGGGCTGTATCCGTTAACACTTCCGTAAGTGAACCTCATGGTACTGTTTGCATCAGGGTAAAATAACCTGTCGGGCTGCATTTCCAGCAGGCCCCTTATAAATAATCTTTCTGTTCTCTGAAGCATTTTGCTTATATCGGTCATTCTGCCGGTTACTTCATTGTACCTCTGGTAAACCGACCTGGCAGCGATATAGACAGGATCCTCCCTGATCTGGTCAAAAGTGGGATTTTCAAGAAAGGCAGCCATGCGGTCTGAATGAGGGAATATACTCCCCTCGAAAACTGCCCTGGCATACGCCTGAAAATCATTACCATACTCCATTCTGACAAGATTGAATACCTCCGGCAGTTCATCCCGGGGTATTTGTTCATCATAAACACCGAACATTGCCGACCACAGCCTGCGGTCCACTTCAATATCATAGTTACGATAGATTCTCTCGGTAATAGCGCCAAGTCTTTCAGCCTCGGATACAATCTCCCCGCGTTCTGCACCCTCTTCAAGCAGCCTGTAAAGATTACTGAAAGCATTTGCAAGGCGGATAGCTTCAGGCCCTGTTGCCATTGCTTCCATAAACACATAATTATGCGAGTTGAAGCCTCTCAACCTGTTGTATGCTTCTTCAAAATCCGGGATCACGTTTCCGTACTCATCATGGCGTTCCTGGTCTGCCATTGCCCACTGCCGGAAGCTTTGCTCCAGTTCGCGTTTGGAATCAGCAACATTTAAGCGCCTCAATGATTCGCTCATCCCTATGAAGTTTTTCCAGTAATTGGAGATCCCGGAGTGCTTCGAAGCATATTGTATCCTTACCTCGTCGCTCCCGGCCATAGCCTCCTCGATGATATCCAGCTTTCTGCGGCGTATATCAATGCGTACCGGATACATATTGTCAAGGCGGTATTCTATCCCGTAAGAGGTAAGATATCTCTCTGTACTCCCCGAATAACCAAGTATCATTGCAAAATCATTCTCCTCCACCCCTTTTATTGATACCGGCAGGTGGTAGCGGGGCCGCATGGGGATATTCTCAGGATCATATTCAGCGGGGGAACCATCAGGAGCCGTATACACCCTGAACAATGAAAAGTCACCGGTATGGCGAGGCCACTCCCAGTTATCGGTGTCGCCTCCAAAGGCTCCGACATCAGTAGGAGGGGCACCTACCAGCCGTACATCATTGAAAGTCTCATAGATAAAAAGGTAAAAATAGTTGCCTGCGAACACCGGGCGCACATTTGCAGTATAATGTGTGCCTTCAGCTGCCGTCCCTGAAAGCTCGTTGCTTATTGCAGTAATGGCGGCGGCACGCTCTTCTTCATCCATATTGTCGTTCAGCTCTGCCATCACTTCATCTGTAACATCTTCAACATTGATCAAAAAGCGAACAAAAAGGCCTTCATTGGGCAGCTCCTCCTCCCTTGTCATGGCCCAGAAGCCATCGGTAAGCAGATCATTATCAACGGTAGAATGTGATTGTATGCGTCCGTAACCACAATGGTGGTTTGTTAGCACAAGACCCTGATCTGAGATTATCTCACCTGTACAGAAGCCGCCAAAACTTACTATAGCGTCCTTAATGCTCGGACCTGTAAAACTGAATATCTCTTCAGGTTCCAAATTAAGACCCATGCGGGTCATTTCATCATAAAGGTCATCGTCTATCAGAAACGGCAGCCACATGCCCTCATCGGCCCTTGAGGAAAAATGGGCGAACGACAAAGCACAAAACAAAAAAAGAGTGGTTATTCTTATCATTTTTTTAAGATTTATATGTTATGGATCAAATATAGTAATCGCCCTTCTTAAGGCGTATATCGTTTACGAACTTCCTTATCTGCTGTTCCTGAGACTTCTTGCATATCAGCAGTGCATTGTCGGCCTCAGATACAATATACCCGTCAAGGCCCTGGATAACCACCAGTTTATCTTCGGGTAAATTTATTATGCAGTTCTCAGAATCATACAACATGGCATTTTTCCCAACAACGGCATTATTTTTACTGTCCTTTTCACGGGCATCAAACAGTGAACCCCATGTACCGAGGTCAGACCAACCCAGGTCGGAAACAAAAACATAAACATTGTCAGCCTTTTCCATAATCGCGTAATCGATTGATATGCTCTTGCAGGCAGTGTATGCAACGTCCATATATGACTGTTCATCAGGTGTATTGTACTTACCCCTGGCTTCCCTGAACACAAAACTGATCTCGGGCTGATACGCCTCAAATGCATTTATGATCGCCTCACACGACCATATGAAAATACCGCTGTTCCACAAAAAATCGCCGCTCTCGATAAACGACCTTGCAAGTTCAGGGCCCGGCTTTTCCGTAAAGGTTTTCACCTTTTTAAGACGCTTGTCATCCGTCACTTCAGAATCCTCCTTAAACTGTATGTAGCCATAACCTGTATCCGGCCTGCTCGGTGTAATTCCGATGGTAAACAGCCTGTTGCCACCAGCCGCAGCTGAAAGTGCCGAATTAACAATATCAGAAAAGACCTCCTCTTTTAGTATGATATGGTCTGACGGAGCAACCACAAGGTTTGCCGACGGATCCATTTCGTGTATCTTGTAGGCCGCATAAGCAATGCAGGGGGCGGTGTTCTTCCTGGCAGGTTCACATATCAGCCGGTCAGAACGCATATCCGGGATCTGCTCCCTGACCAGTTTCTGATACTTCTTGTTGGTAACCACGAATATGTTTTCGCGTTCACATACCTTTAAAAAACGATCGTAGGTCTGCTGCAGCAAGGTTTTTCCGGTTCCAAGTATATCAATAAACTGTTTTGGGCGGGATTCACGGCTCATAGGCCAGAACCGCTCACCGACACCGCCGGCCATAATAACTACGTAATTGCTTTTATTCATCTTGGTTTGTTATTTAGTGTTAGTATTTAAACAGCCTTTACCCGGGCAGCATGGTGTATCAGGTATTGCCTGCGGTTGTCGTGACAAAGGCAACGGAATCTGGTCCTGAGTTTGTCCTTCTTTTGGAAAACCCTTCCGTTTCTCAGGGAGAAATTTCCGTTTTCCCTGATCTCTTCAAGAAAGATCCAGTCATCCTCCACGGCTTTTTTGTCAAAAACCCGAAGCGCCTTCATCAGTTCGATACCCGCTAAACCAGTGGCCTTTACCCTGAATGAATAGTCAATCAGCATACCACTTATGTAAGGGTGAAAATATCCCTTTTTAGAAAACTCACGTATAAGCCTGCCAAAACATTCCCTCCACTCCCGGCCGTGAGGTCTTGCCCTTCGGCCGTGATCAAGGTAAACAAAAAAGTGGGCCAGCTCATGCAGGAAAACCAGCAGAAACTCATAGATATTAAGGTTGGAATTAATGCTTATACGGGCAGGGCGATTGTTCACAGAAGGCCTGAAATCGCCAAGCCTTGAAAGCCTGCCCCTTCTTATCCTCAGTTCTATCTGGTTGTTTTGCAGCAACTGTTTTACGGTTTCAACTGCATTAACAGGAAAAAAAGCTGCCAGGTTTTCATTAGCTGTCTTCCCCATCAGTCAAAAAAGGATTGATTACAACTTCACTATTTTCTTCCGGAGCTACTGCATCACTGTATGCCGGACAATTACAACTCCTGTCGCGGAAAACAAAACATGAATTTAAAATACCCAGACCCGGAAGGATTATGCAGAAAGCAATAATCAGGCGTTTAAAAGCTGGTACTATATTACTCATATAAAGCAGTTGTTCAAGCGGGGAATCAAAAGTAATAAAAATATGCGCCCCCCCGCATCCGATGAAACCCTTTGTTGTTTCATTAACGTAAATAATCTGTAATTTAGCCTGTTCAACACTGAAAACAATGAAGTTTTTATTCCATACAGGTCGTTATTTTTCGCTGCTGTGGATGATATTGCACAGGCCCGAGAGGGCATCCATATACAGGCGTCAGATTATTATCGAAATGGACAATATTGGCATTGACAGCCTCGGAATAGTTGCCATAATATCTGTTTTCATGGGGGCGGTGGTCGCCATTCAGACCGCCTTCAATACAGATCATCCTCTGCTCCCCAATTATGCCATTGGTTTTGCCACACGGCAGGCAATAATACTTGAATTCTCACCAACTGTGATAAGCCTGATCCTTGCCGGGAAGGCCGGTTCGAGGATAGCTTCGGAAATCGGTACAATGAGGGTAACCGAGCAAATTGATGCCCTTGAGATAATGGGTGTAAATGCAGCAGGCTTCCTCATATTACCCAAGATTATTGCCTCAATGATCATACTTCCCTTTCTTGTAATAATAAGCATATTCCTGGGCATAGCAGGAGGGTGGACGGCATCGGCCTTAACTGGTGTAGTACCGCTGAATAACTTCACTTATGGCCTGACATTTGAGTTTTCATCCTTTGATATATATTACGCTCTTATAAAATCAGTGGTTTTCGCCTTTATTATTGCAAGTGTTTCGGGTTATTACGGCTTCTATACAAGGGGAGGCTCCCTTGATGTGGGCCAGTCGAGCACCAAGGCGGTTGTATTCAGCAGTATCCACATAATAGCATTCAACCTTATACTAACCCAAATACTACTGGTATGATAAGGGTACTTAACTTATGGAAGCACTTCGGAGACGAAGCAGTACTGAAGAATATCTCTCTGGTATTCGAAAAGGGCAGAACCAATCTTGTAATCGGCAAGAGCGGTTCGGGCAAGACAGTTTTGATGAAATGCATTGTAGGCCTGCTCGGCGCCGACAGCGGAAAGATATTCTATGATGACCGTGAGTTCTCCGCAATGGGCTTCGGAGCAAAAAAGTCAATCCGCAGGGAGGTCGGCATGCTTTTTCAGGGGGCAGCACTCTTTGATTCCATGAATGTATCCGAAAATATACTCTTCCCGCTGAATATGTTTACAAAAATGTCAAAGGGAGAGAAAGAAAAAAGGATGGAGTTTTGCCTGGAACGTGTAAATTTGCATAATGTTGGTCATCTTCAACCTTCGGATCTGAGTGGTGGGATGAAAAAAAGGGTAGCCATTGCCAGGGCAATTGCCATCAAACCCAGATACCTGTTTTGTGACGAACCGAACTCTGGCCTTGATCCGCCAACAGCTATACTGATCGACAAACTGATTAAGGAGATTACTGAAGAGCTGAATATCACCACCGTGGTAAATACCCATGATATGAACAGTGTAATGGAAATAGGCGATAGTGTTGCATTTATTCACCAGGGCAGGTTATGGTGGACCGGCGACAGGCATCAGATACTCGACACCTGCAACACACAGGTCAATAAATTCGTTTATGCAACAGAGCTTATGAGAACAATTAATCCAAGGGAAAAGCAATGATCCTGTTTATCAAACTGATAAAAGAGAGTGCAGCTTTTGCAATCTCCTCGGTACTGGCCAATAAACTGCGTACATTTCTTACACTGCTTGGCATTACCATTGGTATCTTCGCCATCATCTCTGTGTTTTCGGTTGTTGACTCACTTGAACGACAGATCAGGAGCAGTATTGCATCCCTTGGCGACAATGTCGTATATATCCAGAAATGGCCCTGGAACTTCGACATGGATTTCCAGTGGTGGGATTATGCCAGCAGACCCGTACCCCAGCTGACTGAGCTCGATGAAATCATAAGGCGGTCCGGTACTGTTGAGGCAGCAGCTTTTATGGCTTCCACAAGCCGACGTATTGATTACCTGGGTACAAGTGCAGATAATGTATCAGTAGTGGGTGTTTCGGCTGATTACGACCAGGTAAGTAACTTCAGTATTGATCAGGGCAGGTATTTTTCTGCAATAGAATCAGGAACCGGCAGGAATGTTGCATTACTGGGGTTCGATATTGCTGAAAGTATGTTTCCCGGTATTGACCCGGTCGGCAGAACCATAAAGATATTCGGGCATAACACAACTGTGGTGGGTGTTTTCGAAAAAGAAGGCATGAGTGGCTTCGGTAACAGCCATGACGAAATGGTGGTGCTGCCTGTAAATTACCTTGCAAGGTTTATAAATGTTAACCAGGAAAGATTCGGGCCTTTTATTTTGGTAAAAGCTCATTCCGGGATTACAAATGCAGAGATGATAGATGAATTGACCGGGATAATGCGCTCAATCAGGCGCCTTCCGCCTGCTGCTGCCAGTAATTTCTCACTGAATGAGACCAGTTTGCTGTCGGAAGGCTTCGACAGTCTTTTTTCCATAATCAAAATGGCAGGATGGATAATAGGTGGGTTCTCAATACTGGTGGGAGGATTCGGGATAGCCAATATAATGTTCGTATCAGTGCGGGAAAGGACCAGTATAATAGGAATACAAAAAGCCTTGGGTGCAAAGAACTATTTCATCCTATGGCAGTTTCTGTTTGAAGCAATATTGCTGAGTCTGCTCGGGGGAGGCATAGGGTTGTTGATGGTATTCACGGGAACGGCTATAATTGCCAATATTTTTGAGATCGACGTTTTACTCAGTGCATCCAACATTTTGCTGGGTATAAATGTTTCAGCTATAATAGGGCTTGTGTCAGGATTCATACCGGCATGGTCCGCAGCGAGGCTCGACCCGGTAGATGCAATCAGGAGCAATGGATAACAATAGAGTTTAAACACAAAAAAAAAATTGTAATGGGCAAGAAGAGAGTAATGTTGATAATTTTAGATGGTTGGGGGAAAGGAGACGGAGGCGATGCAGATATAATACGGCAGTCCAATGTGCCTTTTACAGATAGTCTATACAAAACTACACCAAACACCCTTTTAAAAACCTCAGGCGAAGATGTGGGGCTGCCACCCGGACAGATGGGTAATTCTGAAGTCGGGCACATAAACATGGGTGCAGGCAGAATAGTATACCAGGACCTTGTTAAGATAAGCAAGGCAGTAAAGGACAGATCCTTCCTTCAAAACAGCGTACTTAAGGAAGCATTCGGATATGCCAGGGAGAACGGCAAAAAGGTTCACCTTTTCGGCCTGGTTTCAGACGGGGGTGTACACTCTTCAATGGATCACCTCTACGGCCTGTGCGACATGGGCAAGGAGTTTGAACTGGACAGCCGGCTTTTCGTCCACGCATTTACTGACGGCAGGGATACCGACCCCAAAAGCGGCAAGGGCTATATTGATGATCTTGAGGAGTATATGAAGGGCTCAGCAGGCAGGATAGCCACGGTCTGCGGCCGGTATTACGCCATGGACAGGGACAAGAGATGGGAAAGGATAAAGATAGCCTACGACATGCTGCTGGAGGGCAAAGGTGAAAAGTTCGATTCTGCAGCCGGAGCAATACAGGCATCATATGATGATGATGTAACTGATGAATTCATCAAACCCAGGGTCATTACCGGTGAAGACGGTAAGCCGCTGGCAACGCTGGAAGAGGATGATGTGGTAATCTGCTTTAACTTCCGTACCGACCGTCTGCGTGAAATAACAACAGTGCTGACACAGAAGGATATGCCCGAACACGGGATGAAGACCCTGCCTCTGCAATATATTACCATGACAGAGTATGACAAATCTTTCCGGGGAGTTAAGGTTGCCTTTGGTAAGGAAGACCTGAAGAACACACTGGGCGAGGTTCTCTCAGCTGCGGGAAGGACCCAGCTGCGTATTGCCGAAACAGAGAAGTATCCTCACGTTACATTCTTTTTCAGCGGAGGCCGTGAAGAGGCATATAAGGGAGAGGAAAGGGGTATGATACCCTCACCAAAAGTGGCAACCTACGATCTTCAGCCCGAAATGAGCGCCCCTGAAGTCAAGGATGCGGTAGTCAAGGAGATTGAAAGCGGAAAACATGACTTTATCTGCCTTAACTTTGCAAATGCTGATATGGTCGGACATACCGGTGTGATCCCGGCGATCAGAAAAGCCCTCGAAACAGTCGACCAATGCCTCCAGGAAGTAGTTGAAGCAGGCCTGACAAATAATTACAGCATGATCATTACTGCTGACCATGGCAATGCTGATTACGGCATTAATCCTGACGGATCGCCAAATACGGCCCATACCACCAACCCGGTTCCATGCTGGCTTATAGACAATAAGTACACTGAAATTAAGCCGGGCAGGCTGGCCGACCTGGCTCCAACCATACTTCATATGATGGGAGTTGATGCCCCTCAGGAAATGGAGGGTGAAATACTTGTAAAATAGCATTATTCCCTGAGGCGCTCAACAAGGCGCCTCATCATCGGCAGCATACTGACGGGATTGGTACTCGTAAGCAGGTTTCCGTCCTCTTCGGTATCCCTGCCGGTATAGTCCGCACCTGCATTTACCAGGTCATCCTTTATTGCATGAAATGCAGTGACCCTCCGGCCCTTTAGAATACCGGCCGAGATCAAAAGCCAGGGGCCGTGGCATATAGATGCTATCAGTTTACCTTTTTTTTCGTGCCTGCTTACAATCTCAAGTATTTTGCTGTCACGCCTCCAGCGGTCAGGAGCATATCCCCCTGGAATCACGAGGGCATCGAACAGCCGGGTCTTTACTTCGTCGATGCTCCGGTCGGGGCTAAACTGCAGCCCGCCTTTCCCTTTGTATTGTTTTTTCTCAGGAGCAGCTGAGATAACCTCAAACCCCTCCTCCTTCAGCCTGTAGTATGGATACAAAAACTCAGAATCCTCAACAAGGTCTTCGAGCAAAATAAGTATTTTTTTCATGTCTGAAGTATTTTAATAATTGTTATACTCTCAGGCAGATTCCCGCACTTTCAGAAATGCAGGAAATACCTTTGTCTGATAATCCTTACCGTCGCCGGAGTTTAAACGGTTAATAAGCAGCCTTGCCGACTCCCGTCCCATGTCATACCCCCTCTGTTCTACAGTAGTAAGGGAAGGCCTTACCATCGACGCCAGGGGGTCGTCACCAAACCCGGCAACAGCTATATTACCGGGGACAGAGTATCCGTTTTCCTGAAATAGCCTCATAGTGGCCACAGCAGTAAAGTCGTTTACGGCAAATACCGCATCTATTGCCTCAGCCCGGCCAAGGATGATATTCTTCCGGTACTCCACCTTGGACGGTGTGTCACACTTGATGACGAGGCTGCTTTTGGGCTTTATGCCGGACTCCTTCAGCGCATGAACGTATCCATTATACCTTTCACGTCCTACATTCAGGTGCTGTGGCCCTGCCAGGTGAAGTATGCTGCGACAACCCCTTTTGACCAGATGGGAAACGACCATCCTGGCTCCCTCAAAATCGTTTGTTACAACCCTGTCGGAGCTGATCTCATCACAGGTCCGGTCGAAGAATACAATCGGAACTGCCTGTTTTAAATGGCTAAAATCCAGCGTGCTTTTACTTACCGATACCAGTAACCCGTCAACACGGTGGTCCAACAGTGCCTGCATATTAATAACCTCCCGGAGATAGTTCTCATTAGACTGGCATATCATCACCCGGTATCCCTTGCCATATGCCATGTCTTCAATTCCACTCAGAACAGAGGAGAAAAAATGGTGAACTATCTCGGGTATGACTATCCCGATAGTCTTGGATCTTTTATGTTTCAGACCAAGAGCAAAGACGTTCGGCCTGTACTGCACCTTTTGTGCATACTCCTGCACCTTCTTGCAGGTTTCCTCGCTTATGTCGGGGTGGTTCTTAAGTGCCCTGGAAACCGTTGAGGGTGACACGCCCAGGGCCTTTGCTATATCCTGTATTGAAGCCTGGGAGGATCTGTTCACTTTTATACAATTTTTTTTGGTCCTGTGCGGTTTATAAATATATAAAATTTATTTTTCCTGAAGTATCGGGTATAAACCATTTTAATAAATGTGCGTTAGTATATAAAAACCTAATAATAAATGCAAAAATACCTTCGCAAACGATTGCGGAAAAAACTGATTATCAGCACAAAAAAAACAAAATAGTATAAATATTTTTTATTAGTTTTGTCTAAATGATACATAATTTATTTAAAATCTAAATAAGCTGTAATATGACAAAATTTATCAAAAACATTTTACCAATGCTGCTGATGCTGATCATAAGCACGGCAGCCTTTGGGCAGCAAGGTACCGTTACAGGTATAGTCACCGATTCGCAGTCAGGTGAAACCCTGCCCGGTGCCAGTATCGTGATACAGGGAACCACGACGGGTACAGTCACTGACATTGACGGGCAATACACCCTCAGTGTCCCTGCCGGAGAGGTCACCCTGGTTGCAAGCTTCCTTGGTTACAACGAGATGGCGCGCACCATTACAGTGGGTGCAGGCGAAACAGTCAGTCTTGACTTCCCACTGGTACTTGATGTTGCAACCCTGGAGGAATTCGTCCTTATAGGGTATGGTATCCAGCGCCGGGAGGATGCAACAGGCTCAGTGGCGGTAGTCGGAGAACGCGACTTTAACAGGGGAAATATAACCACTCCCGCTGAGCTGCTGCGTGGAAAAATGCCTGGCGTTCAGATCACGTCAGCAGGTGGTGCACCCGGATCAGGTGAGACCATCCGTATAAGGGGAGGATCATCCCTTGCCGCAGACAATGACCCGCTTATCGTGATTGATGGTGTGCCCATTGAGAGCGCAGGTGTTCCGGGGCTTAGGAACCCCCTTTCAACAATCAACCCGAGCGACATTGAGACCTTCACTGTACTCAAGGATGCCTCTGCAACTGCCATCTATGGTTCAAGGGCGTCAAACGGGGTGATCATAATCACCACAAAACAGGGAGAAAGGGATATGCCCCTGCAGCTAAACTACTCAGGAACATACTCCCTTTCGTCCAACATCCGCACTATTGACAATCTGAATGCGGAGCAGTTCAGGGACATTATCAGTGAGCGCTACGGAGGTCGCCCTGCAATTACCGGTATGCTTGGGGATACCAGTACCGACTGGCAGGATCAGATATTCCGTGATGCATTTGCCCACGACCACACGATAAGCGCATCAGGAGCCTTCATGGATATACCCTATCGCATTTCGCTGGGTTACAAGGCAGAAGACGGAGTCCTGCAAAGAGACAACATGGAAAGGGCCTCCATGTCGATAAACCTTAACCCAAGGCTGCTTGACGACCATCTTACCATTAACTTCAACATGCGGGGAGTAAATATTGAGAACCAGTTCGCAAACGAAGGCGCCATAGGCGCAGCAGTCATGTTCGATCCCACACAGCCGGTATATGTTGATGACGATACCTTTGGCGGTTATTTTGTATGGCAGGAAGATGGTATTCCAAAAGATGTTGCGACCCAAAACCCGGTTGCACTTCTGGATCTTACAAATAACCAGTCAACGGTAAACCGCCTTATCACAAATGCACAGTTCGAATACAGCTTACACTGGCTTCCCGAGCTGAAGGCAAACCTAAATGTAGCCTACGACTATTCCAGGTCTGATGGCACCAACTTCACCCCGGATTATGCACCCTGGGCATATGTATCGGGAGGTTCCGACGGCCGGTATGAGCAGGAGAGGAAGAATGAGCTGATAGACTTCTACCTGAACTACGAAACTGCCCTGCCATCTATAGATAGCCGCTTTGACATCATGGCGGGATACTCCTGGCAGCATTTCTGGCACAGTGGCTCATCTTATGTTACCAATATTGAAGGCAACAGGTTTGGCACCGACTTCAGGGTATTCGAAGACCTTGAGTACGAGCAGGAGCATTACCTTATATCGTTCTTCGGAAGGACTAACTTCTATGTTATGGACCGTTACATTTTCACATTCACCCTGCGTAACGACCATACATCAAGGTTTTCTCCCGAAACACGCTCCGGGCTCTTCCCCTCTGCTGCATTTGCATGGCGAATTGACCAGGAGGATTTCATGGACAACCTGGATTTCCTCAACGAACTTAAGATGCGGCTTGGTTATGGTGTTACAGGGCAACAGAATATCGGCGGTGACTATTACCCCTACCTTGCCCGGTATACCCGCAGTCGCGAAGGCGCAAGCTATCCTTTCGGTGCAGGCAACTTCCTTAATACATGGAGGCCCGAAGGCTATGACATAAACATTAAGTGGGAGGAAACAGTCACCTATAATGCAGGTTTTGATTACGGTCTGTTTGACGACAGGTACTACGGATCTATTGACTTCTATTTCCGTGAAACAAAAGACCTGATTAACAGTATTCCGATACCAGCCGGCACAAACCTTACAAACTTCATACTCACCAATATAGGTAATATGGAGAACAAGGGTGTTGAGTTCAGCATATTCACAAGGCCGGTTGTAACTGATGATCTCAACTGGGAAATTGGCTTTAACGCAACATGGAACGATACAAAGATCACCAGCCTTACCGCAGTTGATGACCCGACCTATGTCGGAGTACAGACAGGCGGTATCTGGGGAGGTGTGGGCAACACCATCCAGGTGCACACTGTAGGGCATACACCAAGCTCATATTTTATATATCAGCAGGTGTATGATGAGAACGGTGACCCCATAGAGGGGCTTTATGTTGACCGCAACGACGACGGTGAGATCTCTTCAGCCGATCTGTACCGTTACAAGAGCCCGATGCCAGAATACTATTTCGGTATAACTTCTGAGTTAAGATACAAAGAGTGGTCATTCTCATTTGCGGGCCGTGCCAGTTTCGGCAACTATATATACAACAATATAAGTTCGATGCACGGTGAGCTGAGCAGGTTGCACCGCCCAGAAGGGCCATACCTGAGCAATGTTGTAACCGACGCACTTGAGCTGGGTTTCAACCAGGCCCAGTACCTTTCCAGCCATTTTATACAAAACGGCTCTTTCTTTAAGATGGACCACATAACCCTTGGATACAATTTTTCCAATTTCATGGGCACTGGTGCAAACCTGATGCTGTCAGGAGTTGTACAGAATGCCTTTATGATAACCGGTTATGACGGAATAGATCCCGAAATACATAATGGTATTGACATACAGTTATACCCAAGACCAAGGGTATTCGCACTGAATGTCAACCTCCAGTTTTAAAAACCTAAACAAGCAATAGATTATGAAAAGCATCAAGATATTAAGCATATTGATCATAGCTTCGCTGATCGCTTTTTCGTCATGTATGAAGGATCTGGATACTGTTCCCCTTGACGATACAGAGATCACAGCAGCAGAGATATTTGACAACCCTGAATCCTACCGGGATATCCTCGCAAAGCTTTACGCAGGACTGGCTGTTTCAGGGCAGCAGGGTCCCGCAGGCATGGCCGACATCGGGGGTATTGACGAAGGTTTCGGCCAGTATCTGCGGGGGTTGTATTACCACCAGGTACTTTCGACCGACGAAGCGGTAATAGGATGGGACGACCAGACGATAAAGGACTTTGTATATCAAAGCTGGACGGCCAGTGATGTATTCATTTCGGCAATGTATTACCGTATATTCTACCAGATCGCCCTTGCCAATGAGTACATAAGGCAAACCTCCGACGAGGCCCTTAACGACAGGGGTGTTACAGATCAGCTCAGGCAGGATATTGAGGAGTACCGTGCAGAAGCACGCTTTTTGAGGGCATTCAGCTACTGGCATGCCCTTGACATCTTCGGAAATGTCCCGTTTGTTACTGATCAGGATCCTATAGGTGCTTTCCTTCCGGAACAAACCAACCGCCAGGATCTGTTCGAATATATTGAAGCTGAACTCCTCGAGCTGACACCACTTATGAAGGCACCCCGGACAAGCGACTACGGCCGCGTTGACAGGGGGGCTGCCTGGGTATTGCTTTCAAAACTATATATGAACGCAGAGGTTTACACCGGACAGCCAAGGTACACTGATGCACTCACATATCTCAATGAGATAATCGGAGCAGGATACTCCCTTGAACCGGAATACCAGCATCTTTTTATGGCAGACAATCACCTTTGCGTCGATGAAATCATAATGACAGTACCCTACCACGGTATCGAAACACAGACCTACGGAGGCACTACCTTTATTATCAAGGCTTCTATAGGTGGCGAAATGTCTGCTTCGGCCTCAGGCGTTGATGACGGCTGGGGAGGCCTCAGAACTACACCCCAGTTCGTTAGCCTTTTTGAAGAAGGTGACGGACGCGCCCTTTTCTTTACCGAAGATCAGAATCTTGAAATCAATAATCTTTCTGATTTCCAGGATGGCTATGCAGTTCGCAAGTTCACCAATATGCGCAGGGACGGAACATCCGGTGTGAACCTTGAGTTTCCTGACACTGACTTTCCTCTGTTCAGGCTGGCTGACGTTTACCTTATGTATGCCGAGGCTGTTCTCAGGAACGGTGAAGGAGGAGATATTGGCACTGCAGTAGAATATGTAAATGCCGTCAGGGAGAGGGCCTTTGGTGATGACTCAGGAAATATTGGCAGCGGCGACCTTGACCTTGATTTCATCATTGACGAAAGGGGCAGGGAGCTTTACTGGGAAAGCCACAGGAGAACCGACCTTATCCGTTTCGGAATGTTTGCAGGTGGCGGGTACTTATGGTCATGGAAGGGTGAATCGCGCGACGGGCTTGCAACAGATGCCAAGTTCAATCTTTTTCCACTGCCCGATCCGGATGTAAATGCCAATCCGAACCTGGTACAGAATACCGGTTATTAATAACAGAAACAAAAAAAACAGATATATGATGAAACAAGCAGTAATAATTTTAGCGACCATATTCGGGCTTGTCATCCTGCATTCCTGTGAGGAAGACAAGGATGTTGTCCTTAATATGGATCATGCATCAGCCCCTGCGATTACATCTCCGGCTGCGGGTGCATCCTTCACACTTTCTGAGGAACAGGAGGATGAAGTTGTGTTTAATTTGGAGTGGGAAGCCGCAGATTATACTACCGAAGGGATGCCTCAGCCAAGGTACCTGCTTCAGGCAGATCTTGCAGAGAACAATTTTGAGGATGCTACCACGATTATTGACATTACCGAAACACGCACCAACTCATTCGGGATAACAGGCGGCAGGCTCAACACACTTGCACTGACCCGTATGGGAATATCCCCTTTTGAAACCGGAGAGATATCCTTCAGGATATTTGCTTTTTTGACCAGGGCAAGCGAACACACCTGGATGTATTCGCAGCCTGTAACCATTTCGGTAACACCCTTTGAGCAGGTCATTGATGCCGATATTCTGAACGTTCCCGGCAGCTATCAGGGATGGAACCCGGGAAACGACAATACCGTTGTCTATTCCCTGGCAATGGATGATATTTATGAGGGCTATATGTATTTCCCGGATGATGATACAGAGTTCAAGTACGCATTAGGTGACTGGTCTACCAACTGGGGAGACACGGGGGCCGACGGCAACCTTGAACCTGACGGGGCAAACATAGAAGCAAGTCTTCCGGGTGTCTATAAACTGAATGTTGACCTAAATGAGCTGACACATGAGTTCCTCCGCACAGAGTGGTCTATGATAGGAGATGCAGGCCCGGACCTGGGCGACTGGGATACCGACATTCCAATGGAAGTGGATACAGAATTCTATGACGATACCTGGAATACCCGCCTAACGGCCATTGTCCAGCTGGGTGAGGGTGAATTCAAGTTCAGGGCCAATGCCGACTGGGATCTTAACCTTGGAGTTGACAACGACGAAGTTCTGACATACGGAGGGGCAAACATTGTTGTTGAACAGGCCGGAACATACATGGTGATACTTGATCTTAGCGGACCGTTATACCGCTATGAGCTGATACCTCAATAATCATTGAAGTAAAGTCTGAACAGGGGCGCAGATGCGTCCCTGTTCTTTTATTCTCAGAATGGGTCTTCCACGGTAAACACCCGGAATACCTTATCCCCCCGGCGAACCAGGGTGGGCAGTTTTACAGAGCAACTGTTGCCTTTTGGCGCAGTATCAACAGCTTTATCATCAAGGCGTATCTCATCCGGCGAGTGCTCAATAACACCTGTGGTTGGGCCGGTTATCATCAGCTCCTCCCCTTTGGAGAATTCATTTGCCTCCACACTTATCTCTGCGACCCCGAGCTTTGAGAAATAATTCGTCACCTTGCCCACATATTCCTTCCGGCGGGTTGCCTGTGAACCGTACCTGCCTGACCACTCACCCATCCTGCGGCCAAGGTAGTAGCCATCCCAGAACCCCCTGTTGAAAACACCCCTGAGCCTTCCGGTCCATGCATCAATCTTTTCACTGTTAAATGTACCTTCGGCTACTGCATCTGCTGCTTCGCGATAGCATGCAGTTACGGTCTTAACATAATCGGCACTCCTGCCTCTTCCCTCAATCTTAAATACCTCAACACCGGCACCTATTATCCTGTCGATAAAACCTATGGTACACAGATCCTTTGGCGACATAATATATTCATGGTCAACTTCCAGCTCATAACCCTCCTCCTTATCGGTAACCAAGTAAGACCTCCTGCACAGCTGCAGGCACTCGCCCCGGTTGGCAGAGTAATTCATATTGTCAAGGCTCAGGTAGCACTTTCCGCTTATGGCCATGCACAATGCCCCGTGTACGAATACTTCAAGCTTTATATTTTTCCCTCCCGGGCCCTTTATATTTTCCCTTTCTATGCCGCGGGCGATATTGTACACCTTCTCAAGGCTGAGTTCCCGTGCAAGCACAATGACATCACCATACCGGGAATAGAACTTTACCGCCTCCAGGTTGGTAATATTGCACTGTGTACTTATATGCACCCTCATACCCCTGCTAACTGCATATTCCATAACAGAGACATCCGAGGCAATTATGGCAGATATACCGGCCTCAATGGCCTGATCAACGAAGGAGCGCATTTCATTTGTCTCTTCGTCAAAAATAACCGTATTGAGAGTGAGATAGGATTTTATTCCGTTATCCTTGCATATACCGGCTATTTTGTGCAGGTCTTCGATATTAAAGGTTTTTGAAGAGCGGCTTCTCATATTCAGCCTGCCGGCCCCGAAGTATACCGAGTCAGCACCGCCCTGTATGGCAGCCATAAGAGACTCGTAGGAGCCGGCCGGGGCCATTATTTCAATATCTTTTTTGACCATTACTGAATTTTTCTATAAAGATAAGTGTTTTGAAAAATAGATTCCCGGTCAGGGAAATATCCATTATTTTTGCTTAAAAAAACAACAAGCCGTGAAAAACAAAAATGTCAGTTTACGGGATCTGGGCAGGATCGATTACAAAAAGGCCTGGGACTACCAGGAAGAGCTATTCAGTGAAATCATTGAGCAGAAGATGGCCAACCGTTCACAGCCCGCCTCAGCAAAGGCAACCAACAACTACCTGCTTTTTTGCGAACATCCGCATGTTTATACCCTGGGTAAGAATGGCTCGGAGAACAACCTGCTGGTAAACATGCTCGAGCTGCAGCAAAAAGAGGCAACCTATTACAAGATTAACCGGGGAGGGGATATTACCTACCACGGGCCGGGCCAGATAGTAGGATACCCCATACTCGATCTGGACAATTTTTCGCCCGATATACATAAATATGTTGCCAATCTGGAAGAGGCCGTCATCCGGACCATTGATGAGTACGGACTGAAGGGTGAAAGGCTTAAGGGAGCGTCGGGAGTATGGCTGGATGCATCCAGGCCGGCCAGGGCCAGGAAGATATGTGCAGTCGGCATCCGCAGCAGCCGCTGGGTTACAATGCATGGGTTTGCATTCAACGTAAACACTGACCTGAGCTATTTTGAGCTCATAAACCCCTGCGGCTTTACCGACAAGAAAGCCACATCAATGCAGGCGGAGCTTGGAAGTGAGTTCAGCCTTGAAGAGATAAAGGAAAAGGTAAAGAACCACCTGGCTTCACTGATCGGGATGACCATAACCCGGTAAAAACATTTGTGTTAGTTACCGACATCGGTATTGTAAAGCAGGAAATCATCGATCATGCCGCTAAAAAACCTGTCGCCTGACTGATCTCTTCCAATAAGGTTTGTAAACCCACCGGCACCAATGCCAAGGTTCCGTATTACAATATCCTCACTCTCCCCAATAAAAACATTATCGATATAAAGACGTGTACCTTCCATGCTGAAATATATCTCAACTTTAGCCCACTGACCTTCGGGGAATTTTTCGCTCATTATTATTTTTTCCTGTGTGCCGTTATAGTTCATAACCAGCGCAGCATTGCTGTTTTCATATGAAGGTGTAAAATATATATTATTCCCTGCATTATTGCCAAAGTCAAAAACAGGCTGCTGGTCCTGACCTCCGTTCCAGAAAACATCAAACATAATTGACATTTCAATCTGGTCAGCAACATCCCTCTGCAATTCAACAAACTGATCTTTGCCGTTTAAGGAAAGTACACTGCCCTTAACTTCCGTATTGATAGTTTGTGCACCATTTACCATATAGCCCCATGTAACCCCGAAATCGTCCCAGGCCATATATGGATGTTCCCTGTCAAATCGCAACTCCATATAAAGGCCATCAAATTCTTCATCAACCTCCCCGGGATTCTTCCCTGATCCCCAGCTCCAGGAGAACCACTTGCCCTGAGTTATATTCTGTCCCTTGGCAAAATGGTGATCCATCATTGCAGTGCCGGAAGCATCCTCACCATATTTTATGGCAATCCCTTTCAGTGTTGTAATGCCGCTATTCGTATTCCCGCTTTCAAGCATTGCATGTTCAGCTATCTTTGCATGCCCAGACAAAGTTGAGTTGTTATTTATGCGCCCAAAATCCCTGACCCGGGCATAATCCGTTACAGTAGCCCCCTGTTCAACAACAGCATGACCGCTAACAATTGCCTGGTGACTTACTGTAGCATTGTCCACAACGGCATAATCCTCAATTCTTGCGTTGTCAAGAACATCTGAACTCCCAACTACATATGCATTTGGCCCGACATAGGCAGTTTCTGAAACATTGGCATTGTTATCCACAAAACCACCTCCGTTCGGGTGCGCACTTCCGGCAACCCCTTCATACTTTTCTCTGTATAATGCTGCAAGTTTATCATATGGCTCTGCTCCATCAAGCCTGATCATGTATGGGAAAGGATCCTGCGCAGATTCCCTAACATCACCTACCATGTCTATTGTCATGATACTATCAGGTATTGCAACAACCGTAAAATAAAGCTCATTCTCATCACTGTTCAAACTGAATGACAAGGACTCACCATTTTTTATTATGTCACTGTAACGGGGCTCTCCCTGATCATTTACTGCAACAAAACCCCCGTACCATGCCGAACCTCTTTCTATGTCAATATAACCGTCCAGCTCAACGGTAACCTGGGTTTCTGCAGCCTGCAGCGGAATAATGTTCCAGCCTGTCTGTTGTGGAATTTTCCCCTTCGGGGCCCTGTACCAGCCCGGTTTTCCGGCTATATCCTCCAACAGGATATACCCCTGTGACAGTGCCCGCCAGTAGTGGTTTTTAACCTCATCTCTGTATAGTTCAGGGTTATAATGATCTGCGGGGTTAAACGGCTTATGTATTATGTAATCCCATGTTACATTCTTCTGTACCATTCTGGCCCATTCATAGCCAAGACCTGTTGACGGATCAGGGTTGAACAGTTTGAAGGATTTCCATGGGTAGGCATCAGGCCTACCGTCGTACCAAAGTTTTGATATGAACATGGGGCCATACTCGGGAGTTTCTGCCAGGTGCTGAAACATTAACCTTGCATGATAATATGATCTCCCTGCTGCTTCAAACAGGTTATTATCCCTTAGCTCCAAAAAAGAGGGTATTGTTTGATATATTCCGAGGTATGTCTGGGGAAAGTTTGCATGAACCTCCCAGTAATTGCCCTGCACTCCCCCGCCTGTTTGTACCTGAGTCCCGTGTACAAGTTCATGTGGGTTCATATATCCGGGAAACTGCATTCCATAGCCAAACCCGAGCGGATCATGCCATCCCATATGGTTGGCTCCGTCAGTGGTGCCTATCTTGATCCTGTATTTTATCCCATCGCCCCTGTATTCCGGCAAAGTACTAACAATGGGCATTCTTAAAGCATGCACTTCAGCATAGTTGTGGTAGCAGGCCTCTGACAGATCAAACATTCCGTCAATGCGCCCATAAAAATCCTTAGCATCGGATTCACTCCAGCTTTCTATCCTTTCCAGAGCTACCCTGTGGTCAAAATGTTCAGATTCACGGTAGAAGTACTTCTCAGGGTCTGCATCACTCCAAGTGTCATACAGGTATCCCTGATCAGGCTGAGCTTCCGGGTCGAAATTAAAGCTCAGCGTTGTTCCCAGCATACCTCCTCCATTATAATTGTGTGCAACCTGCCATGGCTCAAGGTTACCCCTGTGAACCCTTACCGTTAGTATTGCACCCTTAAAGGAGGTCTCATTCTCTGATGCTCCGCCCAAAACCAAACCATGACCCGGCTCAATTCTCATTTCACGGGCAACAGACCGGATCTGCTCTCCATCAAGATACCAGGTCTCAGCATCCCCGTTACAGGAAACAACCAGATGACGCCATCTGTCCCTGCCTTCTGTGCCGGCTGGCCAGCTCAAAGGGGCACTGAATTTTGCAGCATCACCCGACTGCCAACCAAGAATAGTCTCTCCTTCCTGCGGATTATCATCATACAGCCACACTTCTATTGTAAAATTATTGTCCCCGGCAATATCCGGCTCCGCAGCATAATTACCCTTAATGAAATTATCTCCATTGAATCTCACTGCCGGAAGGCCCCTGATTGAATCAAAAACCGGATAATAATTATCCCGGTCCCTCCATGGCACATCAAGACCAAAATTTCCGAAGTTGCCGCCAACATTATTATGATGCCCTCCGCCTGAATAGCCAAGATTATACCAGTTTAACACTGTATTCCTCTCATTGCGGGCCAGCATGAAATTTGAATGGATCTCTGTGTAGAGCCTTCCTGCCACAGCTATTTCACCAATTTTTCTGCCAGATATAAGCGACTCTGTAACAGCAAGATTATTATCTTCTGAATGTGAAGCTGGATTTTCCTGTCCCGGGCACTTTGCGCCAATAACTAATAATAAAAATAATATAACAGATTTCATAACAAGTGCTGATTTATTGGTTTTTTGGAATATTTTTCAGAACATCCAGGGTCAGATCCCAGAATTTTTCTACCGTATCGATCTCTATAGCCTCGTCAGGAGAGTGGGCACCCTTTATCGTGGGGCCATAGGATATCATATCCATACCCGGGTACTTCTCCCCAATAATCCCGCATTCCAGGCCGGCATGTATTACCAGTACCTTCGGTTCCTCATTGAAAAGCCTTTTGTATGACTCTCTTGTCACTGCGAGTATCGAGGAGTCAAGATCAGGTTCCCAACCTGGATATCCATCACCGTGCTTTACCTTTGCACCTGCAAGGGTGAATACACTCGCCACCATATCTGCAATATCATACTTGCCTGTTTCAAGCGAGCTGCGCTGGCTGGTAACAACTATTAGCTGATTACCCGTCATCTTTACCGCCGCAAGGTTTGTGGAAGTTTCAACCAGGCCGGGTATGTCCGGCGACCAGGATATTACCCCGTGCGGGCAGGCGTATAAGGCATTCAGCAGGTTTTTCTGGGTTTCATAATCAATCAGGGAGTCAGGCATCAGGCTTTCAGTAATATCAATTTTCAGGCCTGCTTCATTTACCTTCATTGAAGCCTTTATCTCATCTCCAAGCCTTTTGCAAAGTTCGGTGAACTCCTTTTTATGGCGTCCGGGCAGGGTTAGGGTTGCAAAAGCCTCCCTTGGAATTGCATTATGCAAATTACCACCTTTGATCTCACCGATACGGATCTCAAACTTTTTGTCAGCGTTCCATAAAATACGGTTGAGTATCTTTATTGCATTACCCCTGCCCTTGTCAATATCATCTCCTGAGTGTCCTCCCTTAAGCCCGGTAACCGATAGTTTGAATGCTTCGTGGTCTGCCTCTGTGCTGACCCTTTCGTAATCAAAAGCGATATTCGTATCTATACCACCGGCGCATCCTATAAACAGTTCACCGTCATCCTCTGAGTCCAGATTAAGAAGTATGCGTCCTGTCAAAAATCCCTCGCCGAGATTGAATGCACCTGTAAGGCCTGTCTCCTCATCAACTGTAAACAGGCACTCAAGCGGGCCGTGATGAATATCTTCCGACTCAAGGATAGCAAGCTGTACTGCCATTCCTATGCCATCATCGGCACCCAGTGTGGTCCCGCTTCCCCTTACCCAGCCGTCAGCGATCCTGGGAGTTATCGGATCCTTGCCGAAGTCGTGCTCAACATCATCATTCTTCTCACAAACCATGTCAACATGGCTCTGCAGTACTGCCCAGGCCCTGTCTTCATAACCATTGGAGGCAGGTTTGCGGATAACCAGGTTGCCGGTTCTGTCCTGCTCGTATTCAAGATTATGTTTTTCTGCAAATTTGATAAGGAAGTCGAGAATGCGCTCCTCCTTTTTTGAGGGGCGGGGAATCTGGCATATTTGTTCAAAAAGTTCCCATACACGCTGTGGCTTCAGGCCACCCAATATATTTCCCATATGTCTGTATCCTTGAGTTAAATATTATTTATGCTTAATAAGCCATGCGAATATACAAAATTCCATCGGGCAATATCATCAGTATTTTATGGGATCAAAGCCCTTGCCGTAAACTCCCATTACATTTGCCACAGAAATAAAAGCCTCGGTATCTACCTCCTTTATTGCACGAAACACCATTGAGGTTTCATACTTGCGCACAACCACCACCAGCACCCCGCTCTCTTCCTTGCTGTACCATCCCTGACCATTAAGCAGTGTAACCCCCCTTCCAATTTCATTTGCGATCTTCTCGGCGATAAGTTCATATTTTGGGGAGAAGATAAACAGCTGTACGCTCCTGCGATGACCCATCATCAGCATATCTATCGAGTAGGAAGCCACAGCCATAGTCACATAACCATATACCATAATCTCAAGCGACTGGAAAAGAAGGTAGGATGATGAAATAATCACAATATCAAGATAGAGGATCACCCTGCCCTGGCTAATATTCCTGTATTTGTTAATTATCATAGCGATTATGTCGGTACCACCGGTACTCCCTCCCTGCGTAAATACCAAACCTACCGACGCACCTCCAAGTATCCCGCCCAGGATGGCAGACATAAAACGATCATCAACAACAGGTTCAGTAATCAGGGGTTGCAGGATTGCAAAAAACACGGATAATACAACTGCGCCGAAAATCGTCTTTACCCCGAAACCAAAACCCAGGCTCTTTACTCCAAACACAAGCAGGAGCAGGTTTATTGAAAGCAGGGTGTACGCAACCGGTATTCCGCTCCAGTAAAAAAACAGCGCAGAAAGACCTGTGACCCCCCCTCCCACTATCTCGGAAGGTAATATAAATGCAGTCCATGCCAAGGCATTGGCAAACAGTGCTATCGTTATTATACTATAGCTTCTAACGGTACTCCATACCGGATGTCTTGTTTTTATAGCTGACATAACATATTGCTGTTAAATATGGGACAAAAATAAAAAAAAAGGTCCGCACCAATTAAGGCACGGACCTCTGTAAGTATCCGGCGACGACATACTCTCCCGGGTGTGACCCAGTACCATCTGCGCTGGCAGGCTTAACGACTCTGTTCGGA
>SLKR01000012.1 GCA_007134525.1 Bacteroidales bacterium
ACCCATCATACCCAGAAACTGGATGCGCCAAGCGGAACAGCCATCAGCCTTGCAAACGACATTATTTCTGCCAGAAAAGAACTTACTATGTGGGGCGATGCTGACAGCAATACCACAAAAGGAGTGCTGCCTGTTAAATCATACCGGATAGAGAATGTAACCGGTACACATACTGTTATCTACGACTCTGAAATTGACAGCATTGAGATAAAGCATACTGCACACAACAGGAGTGGCTTCGCTGAGGGAGCACTGCTGGCCGCCCAATGGGTTATCAACAGGCGGGGTGTGTTTACAATGAAGGACCTGTTAAATATTTAAAGCCAGTTAACATGAACATATATATGATAATTACGATCCTGATCTGCCTGTCAACCCTTGCCGGGTTGTGGACGATATTCAAAAAGGCGGGACACCGGGGGTGGGAGGCCATAATCCCATTTTACAATATATACATATGGTTGAAAGTAATTGACAAACCTATATGGTGGTATATTTTCATACTGATACCATTTATAAATGTTTTCACCTTCTACCTTATGGTTGTCGAGACCCTAAAATGCTTTCGCAAGGACGGACTCGGGCAGCAGGCACTCGGGGTATTGTTCCCGTTTGTCTTTCTTCCATACCTTGGTTTTTCATATAATGAGCAATATATCCATCCGGCAAAACTGCCGGTTGTTAAAAAGTCTGCCTTAAGGGAGTGGGCGGATGCAATAATATTCGCTGTTATTGCTGCGTCGGTAATAAGGGCTTTTTTGCTTGAAGCATATACCATACCGACCTCTTCCATGGAGAAATCCCTGCTTGTTGGTGATTACCTTTTTGTAAGCAAGCTCACTTTCGGACCCCGCATACCACAAACACCCATAGCTTTCCCTTTCGCACACCATACACTGCCACTGACAGAAAATGTAAAATCATATGTAGAGTGGTTAAATCTACCATATTACCGCTACCCGGGATTAAGGGACATCCGTAATAATGATGTTGTGGTTTTCAATTACCCCGAAGGCGACACTGTAGCGCTTCAGCTGCCCAACCAGAGCTATTACTCTCTTGTAAGGGAGGCAGGCCGCGACAGGGTCTGGGATAATTACGACGTAGTAAGCCGTCCTGTTGACAAAAGGGAAAATTACATAAAAAGGTGTGTGGGCATCCCTGGTGATACCTTTGAAATGAGGGATGGTAATATATATATCAATGGTCAGCTACTGGACAACCCCGAAAATGTACAACACAATTACTGGGTGGAGACCGACGGCCGGCCTCTGTCAGGAAGGCTTATCGACAGACATGATATTACTGAGTGGAGACAGGTGAATCAGGAAACCTACCTGTTGGCAATGACACCTGAAATTGCCGGGCAAATGAGCAGCCTGGACCACATAACCCGGGTGGAAAAGAATACCAGCACGCAAGGGAGGGGTGAAAGATATATTTTCCCGCACGATCCTGACTTCAATTGGAACGAGGACAATTTCGGTCCTATTTATATTCCTGCACGGGGTGAAACAATCGACATAGGTCCGGACAATATAGCGATATATGAAAGGGTAATCGGAGTATACGAAGGAAATGAGCTGCTAACCGACAACGGTTTTGTCTATATAAACGGCCAGCAGGCAGACAGCTACACCTTTGAAATGGACTATTACTGGATGGTGGGGGATAACCGCCACAATTCGGCCGACTCCCGTTTCTGGGGATTTGTGCCGGAAGACCATATAGTAGGCCGGGCAATGTTTGTCTGGCTCTCACTTTCGCCCGACAGGGGGTTCCCTGCAAACATCCGGTTCAATAAAAGCATGAGGGTAATAAGGTAATTTGCGGCATTACAGCTTCATTACCCTTCCGCTGCCCATTTTTCGGGTTTCTACATCCGGGGATCCCTTGTAGTAAACATTACCGCTGCCCATAATGCTTACATCAAGCAGGGAGTTTACCCATACGTAGGTATTGCCCGAACCCATTACACTGACCTTGCAGATACCTGATTCAAGGCTTGCTGAGCGCAGATCACCCGAACCCATAATGCTTATATTATGCTCACGGCATACACCGCTGAGGTGAATATCACCTGAACCCCTGATCTCAGAAGTGATCCTTCTGGCACTTGTTTCTGCGGATATATTACCTGACCCCATAACTTCCAGGGTGAGGCTGCCTGCGGAAAATTTGTCAAGCAAAGTAATGCTTCCGGAACCCATTGTGCGCAGACCATCTATATCAGCCGCCCGTATATGTATCCTTATATCCTTGCCGGGCATTATGTTCCCCCGGCTTGTTATTGACAGCTTCCCGTTCTTAACCTCTGTAAGGAGAAGCGGTATAATGTTTTCTTCACCTTCTATGACAACAGAGTATTCCTCTCCCTTGCTGATATAAACTTCTGCAGGGATTGAAAGCGAAACACTCCCGAACGATCCCGGGTGCCTGGTTTCTGTTACAAGGTTGCCGCATCCACGTACAGTGGGCTGAATACAACATACAGTGCAGGAATTAACCATGATCGCGCTGAATAATGCGACCGAGAATATAAGTTTGCTCATTTTCACCTTATTTTTAGTTTATAATTACTGACAAACTACAAAACAAATACCATATCACATTAAATACTGATTTACTGAATGGTATACCTGGAAACCCTCCCGGGTCTGCAGTCACTGTTGTACAGTTGCGTACAGGTCTGCGTTCATATTCGGACAATTATTTTTTGGTTATTTTCGGCATTCAATAAAATAATATCCAAGCTATGACCCCAGCCTATATAAGCAGGGAAAAACCCCTCAGTAAAAAATGGTTCATTACCTATGCCATGATAATAAGCGGTGCATTTATTGTTGCTGCAGGCTACGTTTATTTTATAACCCCATATAAGATACTTCCGGGGGGAGTATACGGGATTGCAATTATCATCCACCATACCTGGGGGCTGCCGGTAGGTATGACCGCACTGGTATTCAATATTGCATTGCTTGGTGTTGGTCTCAGGTTACTTGGTCCCCGTTTTGGCATCAAGACCTTTACTGCCCTGGTTCTTACATCAGTCTTCGTCGATATTGGTGGTTACTATACGGGATTTGAACCCCTGGTAGAAGATGATGCCTTCCTGTCATCAGTATTCGGTGGTCTGCTGGTAGGAGCCGGAGTAGGTCTTCTTTTCAGATCAAGAGCCTCGACAGGCGGTTCAGACCTGCTGGCCATGATAGTTTCAAAATACAGGCATATGCCGGTCGGGCAGTTAATGATACTTATTGATTCATTTGTAATTTTGGCCGGCCTCGCAGTATTCAGAGACTGGACAATACCACTTTACTCATGGATACTCATACTGATACTGGGCAAAGTGGTTGACATTGTACTGCAGGGACCAAGCTACGACAAGACACTGTTTATCGTCAGCGATTTCCACGAACTTATCAAACACAAGCTGATAAGGGATCTTGGCCGCGGGGGAACCTATATTGCCGGCGAAGGGATGTTTGGCGGGAAACAGAAAAAGATAATCTTCACCTCTGTTACCCGCAGGGAACTTGCACTTCTCCAGGATTACATTCACCAGGTAGACCCAGATGCATTCATGACGGTTATAGAGGCAAATGAGATACTCGGTGGAGGCTTCAAAACCCTCAGGGATAAAATGGACAATTAATAAAATCAAGGGTTATAAGGCATTTTTAGATAAAATTATTACTTTTATTAACTTATATTTGCCGCAACGACACCGGCAAAGTAACGAAGCTACCTTGCCGGTAAAAAGCGGATCCGAATCCGTCAGATCGACAATTATTATCAGAAAAAAGGGAAGTACAAAAAATGAAAAACAAGTATATAGACCTTATAGAGCAGACCTTTGACTTCCCCCAGGAGGAGTTCAAGGTTATAGACAATGAACTGTATTTCCACGACATATGCATGATGGATCTGGTAAAACAGTACGGCACTCCCCTGAAAATAAGCTATCTGCCAAAGATCAGCCAGCAAATACAGAAGGCCAAGAGGATGTTCAATGTTGCCATGGCCAGGGTCGATTACAATGGGGAGTATCATTACTGCTACTGCACCAAGAGTTCACACTTTATATATGTGCTGGAGGAGGCATTAAAGAACGATATCCATATTGAAACCTCTTCGGCATTCGATATATATATATTGGAAGAGCTTCTGAACATGAAGCTGATAGACAAGTCCAGGTATATTGTATGCAACGGTTTCAAGAGGCCTCTTTATACAGAGAAGATAAGCGATTTGATAAACAGTGGATTTGAAAACACCATACCGGTTATTGACAACAAAAACGAGATCTTAACTTACGACAAGCTTATCCGTAAAGACCGTAAGTGCAAGCTGGGGATAAGGATAGCGGCCGAAGAGGAGCCCATGTTTGAATTCTATACTTCAAGGTTGGGGATACGATACAAAGACATAGTTCCCTATTACAAGGCCAATATTCAGAAAGACTCCCGGTTTGAGCTGAAGATGCTGCATTTTTTCATAAATACCGGTATAAAGGACAATGCATACTATTGGAACGAGCTATCAAAATGCGTAAATGTATACTGTGAACTGAAAAAGATATGTCCACAGCTTGACAGCCTTAATATTGGCGGGGGATTCCCTGTCAAGAACTCCCTCGGGTTCGACTATGATTATGAATATATGACAGAGGAGATCATCGCGCAGATCAAAATGATATGCGAACAGAATAATGTACCTGAACCCGATATTTTTACTGAATTCGGAGCGTTCACTGTTGGGGAGAGCGGGGCTGTACTGTACTCGATACTGGATCAGAAACAGCAGAACGACAGAGAGAGATGGAATATGATCGACTCCAGCTTCATGACCACCCTTCCCGATATTTGGGCCAGCAAACAGCGTTTTATTATGCTTGCCCTTAACAACTGGGAAGCTGAATACGAAAGGGTTAACCTTGGAGGGCTCACCTGCGACAGCATGGACTACTACAATGCAGAGACTCATGCAAATGCTGTATTCCTGCCCCAGATCCGCCCGGGCAAAACACAGTACATAGGAATGTTCCATACAGGAGCTTACCAGGAGTCTCTTGGGGGCTTCGGCGGACTGCAACACTGCCTTATACCTGCACCAAAACTGGTGATAATAGACAAGGATGACGAAGGAGAGTACAATACCAAACTCTTTGCCAAAGAACAAAGCTACAAGTCAATGCTCAAAACTTTGGGTTTTTGAATATGCTTTTTCTTAACTTTGCCAGCTATGCATACAAAAGGAAAAGAGTATGTCTTCAAAGACCAACAAGCCCCCGAAAAACACCTTTAAACGGCCTAAAGAGCAAGCTTCAGGCGATATTGAAGGAAATGAAGTGAGCTGGTCTTCAGTCAGGGCCTTTTTCAGAGACAAAAGACTTAGAAAGGCTTTTGGCCTGTTTTTCGTATTGTTGTCTGTTTATCTGTTCCTTGCATTTGTGTCCTATCTTTTCAGCTGGAAGGCTGACGACTCCATACTGGATGGGCGCAGCCTCAACTGGGCCCTACTTAGTGATCCCGGTATTGAGGTAAGCAATATGATGGGCCGTGCCGGGGCCATACTGGCCCACCTTTTCATTAAGCAATGGTTTGGGGTTCCCGCCTTTTTGTTCCTTCTGATATTCTTTGTTGCAGGCTTACGCATGCTAAGCGGACTAAGGGTGTTGCCCATCCGGAAAACAATTTCATACTCAATTTTTTTTATTCTCTGGACCTCTGTATTTCTGGCTTTCGTTGTACCGGAAGGAGAACTCCTTATACTGGGGGGTATATTCGGCTATGAAAGCAAAGTATGGCTGAACGGCCTCCTTGGTGCAATAGGCACTGCATTCCTGCTGCTTTTCACAATTGGCACATTCATAATACTGGTATTTAACCCGGTATTCAGGTCAGTAAATCCTTTGCAGGTTGATGCAGAAGATCCGTCAGTGATTGAACAGGACAATATGGAGGATCCAGAAGGGAATACAGAAGAAGAGACAGAAAATGAAGCCATCGCGGATGAGATTGAAATGGAATCAGCCCTGCCGGATAAAAATGAAAAAGAGAATGGAGATGATCCGGAATGGGAGATCGAACTGCCGGAACCCGGGGGTAAGGTATCCGGCAGCGATTACCAGGAGATCGATGATCCCTATGCCGGTAATGGTGATGATATGCCTGACCTCTCACATCTTGGTAAATATGACCCCACACTCGACCTCCCCCATTTCAGGCTACCGGACCTTTCGCTCCTGGACGACCGGGGGTCAGGGACAATACAGATAAACAAACAGGAGCTAGAGGGAAACAAGAACAGGATACTTGAAACGCTAAGGAATTACTCCATTGAGATAGACAGGATAAAGGCAACCGTGGGGCCTACTGTAACTCTTTACGAGATAGTGCCGGCGCCCGGGATCAGGATATCCAAGATAAAAAACCTCGAGAATGATATCGCGCTGAGCCTTGCAGCTCTTGGAATAAGGATTATTGCTCCGATACCGGGCAGGGGAACCATAGGGATAGAGGTTCCCAACAGCAATCCCGAGATTGTTTCTATGAAGTCAATTCTGTCGAGCGACGCCTTTATAAACTCCCGATATGATCTGCCAATTGGGTTGGGAAAGACAATTGCCAACGAGACCTTCATAGCCGACCTGACAAGGATGCCCCATCTTCTGATGGCTGGTGCTACAGGCCAGGGAAAATCAGTAGGTCTTAATGCCATACTTACTTCAATACTATATAAAAAACATCCGGCTTATGTCAAGTTCATACTGGTAGATCCCAAAAAGGTAGAGCTTAACCTTTTTTCAAAAATTGAAAGGCATTACCTTGCCAAGCTGCCGGATGCGGAAGAGGCCATTGTTACTGAAACCAGGCAGGTGATACGCACAATAAATTCACTATGCGTTGAAATGGATAACAGGTATGACCTTCTTAAGGATGCGCAGGCAAGGAATACAAAGGAGTATAACGCAAAGTTCACTGCAAGGAGGCTGAATCCAAACCACGGACACAGATTTCTGCCGTATATCATTCTGGTAATAGATGAGTTCGCTGACCTGATAATGACTGCCGGCAAGGAGATAGAACTGCCCATAGCCAGGCTTGCCCAACTGGCAAGGGCCGTTGGTATTCACCTGGTAATTGCCACACAGAGGCCTTCGGTAAACATAATAACAGGTACGATAAAAGCAAATTTCCCGGCAAGGATAGCCTTCAGGGTCACTTCAAAGGTAGATTCACGAACCATACTTGACAGCGGAGGGGCTGATCAGCTGGTAGGGAGAGGTGATATGCTGCTTTCCACAGGCAGTGACCTGCTCAGGCTTCAGTGCGCATTCATAGATACCCCGGAGATCGAAAGGCTTACCGACTTCATTGGTTCCCAGAGGGCATACCCGGATGCATTTCACCTTCCGGAATACTTTGAGGATGAATCTTCAGCCGGAGAATCATCCGATCCCGGCGAAAGAGACGAGCTGTTTGAAGAAGCTGCAAGAATTATTGTTGCAACCCAGCAGGGTTCCACTTCACTTATACAGAGAAAACTAAAACTTGGCTACAACAGGGCTGGCAGGATAATTGACCAGCTGGAGGCCGCCGGCATCGTCGGCCCCTTTGAAGGGAGCAAGGCCAGGGAGGTAAAGATAAAGGACGAGATAAGTTTGGAACACATTTTGCGGCAGGAAGAATAAAAAGCCTTTGAAAATGATAATTATGATAAGATATATTTCATTGTCTATACTGCTGTTTCTTAATATGACGCTGGCGTTTGGCTCTGGTTTTCAGCAACAGATGCAGGATCCGGGCACCAGGCTTTATGAGGAGAAAGCCGTGGAGATCCTGTCGGAAGCTGGCGAGAAGATCCTGGGTTTTAATACACTTGAAATGCATTTTGAATATCAGGCTGACGAGGATATCTCTTTTGGCGAACATGAAGAAATGGATGCCATACTTTTCTCAAAGGGTGAAAAATATTATATGAGAATCGGACTGACCCACTTTATCTCAAATGGTGAAACCGTATGGACATTCCTGGAAGAAGTAAACGAAGTACATATAAGCCTTGCTGAAATGACAGAACAGGCAATGACTCCGGCATATTTTCTAAAAAACTTCAGGGAGGAGTTCCAGTCGAGATGGATCAGGGAGGAGAATCATTATGGGAGAATGGTTCACATCATAGACATGGTACCCGTCGAGCCCCATGCTTTCTACAAATACCGGCTGGCGCTGGACACGGAAAGCATGGACATTGCATACACACAGGCCCACGACAGGCAGGGAAATATAATACATTATGAGATAAGTGAATTCAATACCGGCGGAGATATTCCGGACTCATTGTTTGAGTTCGATCCGGCTGATTATCCGGGAATAGAAGTAGTTGACCTCCGGTAGCAGATCCCTTTTACGGTCACTCTTCCACAACTGTCTCTTCCTGTGTCACCTTCGCGGGTTTCATGACATCCACATTACGGTAGTCCTGTATCCTGTAAATGTTTGTATGGCGGTTTTCCCAGCCATTACCATCCCCTGTAACCCTGCTGAACTTAAACGGGCTTTCATGACCGAGCATATTCAGATACTGCATGCAACGGTGAAAATCCGTTCCGTACTGGTGTAATGCATTGAGGAAAAAATATGCGGTCTGTACCGCTTTGATGGCATCATTGTCGGGTTCGGTCAAAAACATCTCCCTGTATTTGTATACAAAATTCTGTATGTGCGGTTCGGAGTAATCATAGAAGTCAGGGGTAAAATAGTGTACCCTCAGGTTCTGAAGATAATCGATTTCTATACTGGTATAATCCTGCCAATCTGGAATACCAAAAACAGAAAGATGGTAAAAGTGGCGCTGCTCATTCAGACGCCTGAGGTAATTTGCTAAAAACGGCTCTCCTCCAATAAGGGTAATAATAATATTGTTCCTGTCTTTCCTTAGTTTACTAAGCAAGCCATCCATTCCTTCCTCACGGTAAACAACCTCCCTAACATTAACGGGCCTGGGAAGCCTTGCAGCACCAAAACCGGCGACCCCCTGAGTGGTAGCATCTGCAAGCAGAAGTATATTATCACTGCGCCGGCTGCCAACCATTGTGCCGTCAATATGATATCCGTTAACCCTGGCAAGCTGGAGACTGTCATAATAGTGAGTGGAAACTGCCACCCTGGTCTGCAGGGAATCATAAAACTCACTGATTATCCTTGCTGCCCCCGGCTGGTTATTGTGTACCACCAGTATGTTCTGCTTCGGATAGTGCCGGGATATGTATATAGCAAGTTCACTCAACATAGTTTCCAGCGAAGGGGTCACCTTGAAAAGCGTTGGATTTCCATCAAGATGTTCAGTACCCTCGAGCAGTGGTGAAACAACCGGTATATTTTCTCTTTTCCCGTATTCAGCAATATGTGACAGGGTATGCCCGTGGAAAGGACCGATAATAATGTCAGCATCCCTTAGCTCACCGCTTTCGGTAAGTCTTCTAGCCTTTTCGATATCCTGGGGCACATCATATACCCGCAAATCAAAGTTTCCTCCCGCACTCCTTATTGAGTCCAGGGCTATCAGTACACCATGATAATATGTGATAAAGCTGAATGACCTGTGATCAAGGGGGATATCAAATTCCAGCAACTCATCAAGTGTTAATTCAGCATTATCATAAACATTCACTTGATCTCCACCGGCCAGGTCCGATGCAAGTTCATCCAGATAGAAAGGAATCAGCAATGCAACTCTGTACTCATCTTTATGTTCAGGGTCAAGGCAATAGGGGTCAGTCTCCCGCCTTGCCTCAGGCCTTCTCTGTCGGGGAATGAAAATATATGGTTCGTGATCAGTTTCTTCATCACGGGGTTCTCTAACAGTGCCAGTTTCTTCAAGCGGCAGGCGGATTTGCTGGCCGGCACGTAATTCATCCTTTATTTCCGGGTTAAGCTCTTCCAGTTTTTCTATACTCAGGCCGAACTCCCTTGAAATTCCATACTTGGTCTCTCCGGGTAAGACTGTGTATGTCCGGTATTCAGCACCGTCACCCTCAGGCAATGGGATTTGCAGCATCTGCCCTATTTTGAGTCCTTCCCTTGCTTCCGGATTGTAAAAAAGTATCCTTTCAATACTGGTACCATACTCACGCGAAAGCCCGAAAAGTGTTTCCCTGGGCAGAACCTCATGTTCAATATAACGACCGTCGGGATTGGGAGCAACCTCCTCCAGGCTCTGTTTTTCGGGAACAATGATCTCTGCATCAACCTCGCTTACGGGTATCCTTATCACCTGGTCAAACCTCAGTCCGTCACGCACATCAGGATTTTCTTCCAGAATCACATCTTCTTCGACACCATAGGCCCGGGCTATTGAGTAAAGGGTCTGCCCCTGCAGAACCGCGTGAAGGTAATACTGCTCCCCGTCTATTGTCTGGGGTACCGTTGAACGGTTTGTTATCTCCACCACCTGCCTTTCTTCCCTTTCCTGATCCTGAGCTGCAATAAAAAGTGGTATTGAAAGAAGAAGTGTAATAAAAAAAATGTATGATGTCTTTTTAATCATCTCTAATGTAAAAACATTATTTGCTGAAACCATAAACCTACTCCCATTCTATGGTAGCAGGAGGCTTCGAACTAATATCATATACAACGCGGTTTACCCCCTTTACATTATTTATAATGTCGTTGCTGACTTTTGCCAGGAACTCATAGGGCAAATGCACCCAGTCGGCTGTCATTCCGTCGGTTGATTCCACCGCACGAAGCACCACGGCATTTTCATATGTCCTTTCATCACCCATAACGCCTACTGACTGAACCGGAAGGAGTATAGCAGCCGCCTGCCAGACCCTGTTGTAAAGCCCGGAAGCTTTCAGCGCCTGAATAAAATAATGATCCACCTCCTGCAGTATACTTACCTTACCGGCAGTTACTTCTCCAAGTATCCGGATTCCGAGTCCCGGACCCGGAAATGGATGACGGTCAAGTATTTTTGAAGAGATCTCCAGGCTTCGCCCTACTTTACGCACTTCATCCTTGAAGAGGGATTTCAGCGGCTCCACCACCTTCAGCTTCATGAGTTCAGGAAGCCCCCCGACATTATGATGAGACTTGATTGTCACCGACGGTCCGTTTACAGAAACCGATTCGATCACATCAGGGTATATGGTTCCCTGTGCCAGCCACTGCACATCAGTAATTTTTGCTGCCTCCCTTTCGAATATATCTATGAATACCCTGCCTATAGCCTTCCGCTTGGCCTCCGGATCGGTTACACCCTTCAGTTCGGATAGAAAGAACTCTGCGGCCCTTATCCCCCTTACATTGAGTCCCATGTCCTTGTATGAGTCAAGAACCTCCTCGAATTCACCCTTGCGCAATAGTCCGTTGTCAACGAATATGCAATGCAATTGCCGTCCTATGGCCTGGTGAAGCAGAGTGGCAGCAACACTTGAATCCACTCCCCCGGAAAGGCCAAGCACAACCTCCTGGCCTCCAAGTTTTTTTTTCAGGCCCTCAACTGTGTTGTTTATAAAAGATTCCGGGGTCCAGCTTTGTGAGCAGCCGCAAATATCAACAATGAAGTTCTTAAGAAGCTGGCCTCCCTGTGTTGAATGAACCACCTCCGGATGGAACTGCAGGCCGTAAACATCATTTCCGGCATCCCTGAAGGCGGCCACACCGATATCATTGGTACGGGCAACCAGCCTGAACTCCTCAGGCAGCCTGGTAATTGTATCGGCATGCGACATCCATACCTGCGATTGCAGCTCAATACCTTTTAAAAGCCTGTCGCTGTCATCAATATATGAAAGTCTGGCCCGTCCGTATTCCCTGGTTGAGGAGGCCCTGACCTCTCCCCCGTAATGGCTTGTTATCAGTTGTGCACCGTAGCAAATACCGAGAAGCGGAATGCCCCGGCACCAGTCAAGATCCGGATTTGGTGCCTTAGGATCATTGACACTGAACGGACTGCCCGACAGAATAATCCCTTTTATATTTTTAGTGTCTTCAGGGCGGTAATTGAAAGGATGTATCTCGCAATATACCATATGTTCCCTCACCCTTCTGGCTATCAACTGAGTGTACTGGGAACCAAAATCAAGGACCAAAATAGTTTCTTGCATGGTACAAAGATAATCATATGATCTCTTACTTTCTATGATGTCCGTGGAATTTTTCAAGGCGGTACTTCAGGTCGGGGAACTGCTCCCTTCCGACCAGCGAAACACATGCCCTCAAGCCTTCCTTCCTTTCACTTCCGGTAATCGCAAGCGATATGGCACTTATCCCGTAATATACCAACCTTGCAATCAACTCCTCTCCCGTAAACCCCGGATATGAGATAGTAAAATAGAAACCATCGGCCAGGGGCTTGTCTTCATCCCTGTCGTAAACTATTCTGAACCCATTGTCAGCAAACAACTTCTTCATGATCCTGGCCTTATCACCGTATTCCCTGACCACCTCAACAAAATTGTATTCACCGTCACTGGCTGCCCTTAACATAGCCTCCAGGGCATACTGGGGGGAGTGCGCGGTTCCGGAGCTCAGCGAATATATTGTGCCGAATACCATAGCACGGCCAAACTGAACCATACCGTAATAAGGTCTCAGGTCTTCCGACTCCTTCTCAAACAGGCGGTCAGATATCACCATCATGCCGATTCTCTGCCCCGCATAACTAAAAGCCTTGGAGCTGGATATCAGCAAAATGTAATTATCTGTGTAATTTGCCACCGAGGGCTGATAGGGAGGTGCACCGGGTTTTGAAAGGTCCTGGCGGAAATCCATAGCAAAATATGCCAGGTCCTCAACAACAACGGCTTCATATTTTTCAGACAGCTCTCCTATTATTTCAAGCTCCTTTTCAGTAAAACATATCCAGGAAGGGTTATTGGGGTTGGAATAAAGAATTGCGGCTATATTTCCTTTTTTTAAATAAGATTCTAGTTTTTCGCGCAATTTGTCACCGCGAAAATCATACACATCAAAACTTTCAAAAGGGGTTCCAAGCACCCGGCACTGCTGCTTGTGCACCGGGAAGCCCGGGTCAATAAACAGGATTGTGTCTTTTTTTTTGTTCATCCTCGACAGTGTCATAAAAGAGGCAAAACTTCCCTGCATCGAACCTACTGTAGGAATACACCCGGCAGGCTGAACATCAATACCCATGAACATCTTTACAAAACGGCTTATCTCCTTTTTTAAACCCTTAGTGCCGTCAATATCCGGGTAAATTGCGGCAACACCCGAATCCAGGGCCTTTTTCTCGGCCTCCACACCAAGCGGAGAGGGTTTAAGTCCGGGTATGCCCATTTCCATTCTTATATATCTCTGCCCGGTTTC
>SLKR01000008.1 GCA_007134525.1 Bacteroidales bacterium
ATGGAGCAAACTGCCTGTTTTCCAGGCGCTCTTTTTTATCTTGTTTATAATCCCCTTTTTGTTGTCAAGCTCTTCAGGCAAAAAATGAAAAGTTCCCCGGCCGGGATCAATATCTTTAAGGTTTTGATTATGGAGAGTTATAACCGATACAACATTACCCTGCAATTGCAGGGCCCTTATTACTTTTGAAATCTGGACGGTCCGGGCCCCTTCATTTGATTTACCTGTAAGAGAGATGCAGAGAATGTGCATAAGGGGTTTATGTTTTCTATATAAGTATGTCAATATTGACATATATAGCAAAAAATGTGCCTTCTTTTTTCGCGGCACAAAATTAATTTATTCATTTGTAATTGTAAAATATTTTATATTTGCAAAACGATATTTACTAAGATATGACCTTAAGGTTTCGCATGTATAATTTTTGGTGGTGGCGCAGTGGAGTTATCCGTTGTGTTAAGCACTTTTTGCCTCCAACCAAGATGCGATAGATAAAACAGAATCTATATAACAAGTATCAGGGCCCGCTTAACACAAGCGGGCCTTTTTTTTGCCCGGAACCTAAATTTTAAAAAAAATTATGAAGACACTGACAACACACCTTCCCGGCGACACCTACACTCCTGTAGGCATTTACCTCCGACTCAGGGATGTGTTTCCGCAAAGCCTGCTGTTGGAATGTACTGACTACAGCTCACGCGAAAATGCATATTCATACATTACCATCAGGCCTATTGCGGGAATAAAGGCGACCAGGGAGCATTTCATATATAAAAGCCCGGATGGTACAACCAAAAGGGAGAAGCTGGAGCAACTATCGGATATCCCTGAAAGGGTTGACGGGTTTCTTTCATCTTACAGGGAAATGAACCTTACAGACCAAAAACTTATGCCGGGTGTTTTTGGTTACACATCCTATGATGCAGTGAATGCTTTTGACAATGTGAATATTGAGGCAACCGACAGGGAAACAAATCCGGTTCCGCTTTTACAGTATGATCTATATCAGGTGGTTATCGCCTTTAATCACTTCAACAGCACCATAACTCTTACAGAAACACTTCCCGGTGGGGCCGAACCCCTGAGCAAAAGGATTGTTTCAATACTTGCCAACCGCAACAATACCTTTTTCCCCTTCTCCTGCAGGGGTGGGGAGAGAATACTCACTTCTGACAAAGACTACATGGACCAGGTAAGCAGGGGTATCTCACACTGTGCCCGCGGGGATGTCTTTCAGATTGTTCTTTCACGCAGATACCAACAGGACTTTTTAGGAGATGAATTCAATGTTTACCGGGCTCTGCGCTCTGTTAACCCCTCCCCTTACCTGTTTTATTTCGACTATCTGGATTTCAAGCTTTTCGGCTCATCACCGGAGATGCAGCTCAAGGTTGGTGAAGGCAGGGCCCTTATAAACCCTATTGCCGGAACGGTAGTCCGGACCGGCGACCCTGCCTCCGACAGCAGGCTAATTAAGGAGCTGCTTTCAAACCCCAAGGAGAACTCAGAACATGCAATGCTTGTTGACCTTGCACGCAACGACCTCAGCCGTCATGCAACTGATGTAAAGGTTAATACTTACAGGGAGGTCCATACATATTCGCATGTAATACACCTTGTATCAACAGTGAGCGGCAAACTGGGGGAGGGTAACCGGCTTTTCAGGCTCTTTGCCGACACTTTTCCGGCAGGGACTCTTTCCGGAGCACCAAAACACAGGGCAGTGCAGCTCATTGACGAAATAGAGGGAAGAGCAAGGGGTTTTTACGGCGGGGCCATAGGATTCATGGGCTTTGACAACACCCTTAACCATGCCATAATGATACGCTCTTTTATGAGCAGAAACGGAACTATAAATTACCAGGCCGGAGCAGGAATAGTGATAGGCTCAAAACCAGACCTTGAACTCAGGGAGGTAAACGGGAAGATTTCGGCGCTGCGCAAAGCCATAAAAAATGCAGGCGATGTGTACGCTTCACAAAACCAACAATAAAACAGAAACGATGAAACGGATTCTTATACTTGATAATTACGACTCATTCACCTATAACCTGGTGCATTACGTTAAAGAGACTGACAATTTTGATGTGGATGTTTACCGTAATGATAAGATAGGGCCTGAGGATGTCGCCGCATACGATGGAATAATTCTCTCGCCCGGACCCGGGGTACCATCAGAGGCCGGGTCACTAAAGCATATCATAAGGGACTTCCATAAAAGCAAGCGAATATTTGGTGTATGTCTTGGCCAGCAGGCTATTGGAGAGGTTTTTTCGGGCCGGCTCATAAACCTGGAAAAGGTACACCATGGGGTTGCCACTGAAATTACAATTAACCAGCCCCCCCATTACCTGTTTGACGGACTGCCCCCAAAAATAAAGGTAGGACGTTATCATTCATGGGTGGTTGACCCTGACAGCCTTCCATCTTCCCTGGAGGTTTTGGCAAGGGATAGCGAAGGTGAAATAATGGCCCTCTGCCACAGGGAGTATGACGTTTGCGGTGTACAGTTCCATCCTGAATCCATACTTACAGACCAGGGCAAAAGAATTGTATTTAACTGGCTAAACAAGTTTTAAAAAAACAGAAATTTATAAACATGAAAACCCTGCTTAACAAACTACTGGAGGCCCAAACCCTGTCGTACTCAGAAGCCTTTGAACTAATGCACGGCATAGCTGGCCACAAACTCAACAACGCCCAGATCGCTGCAGTGCTGTCATCATTCATTATACGCAGCATAAGCCTTGAAGAGCTTACAGGTTTCCGAAGGGCGCTGCTTGAACTGGCGATAAAGCCCGATCTGAACCAGGGAGATCTAATTGACCTTTGTGGAACAGGCGGAGACGGGAAAAACACCTTCAATATTTCAACCCTGTCAGCCTTTGTAGTTGCCGGCGCAGGTATTCCCGTTGCCAAGCACGGAAACTATGGGGTATCATCAAATTCAGGTTCCTCAAATGTAATGGAACATTTTGGTTACAGGTTTTCCAATGATGAGGATAAGCTAAAACGGGAGCTCGACAAAACGGGAATAACATTCTTGCATGCCCCCCTGTTTCATCCTGCACTGAAGGCCGCGGGACCTGTGCGTAAGGAGCTTGGGGTTAAGTCTTTTTTCAACATCCTGGGCCCGCTTGTAAACCCATCCGAACCTGATTACCAGGCAAGCGGTGTATTCAACCTGGAAACCGGCCGCATTTACAGCTATCTGCTACAGAAAGAGAGCAAGGGTTTTATTGTGGTACACTCTCTCGACGGATATGATGAGATTAGCCTCACCTCCGACACAAGGGTATTCTCCCGTAACGGTGAAGATATAATCACTGCAGCAGACCTCGGGCTCAACCAGAACAAGCCTGAAGACCTTTATGGCGGAGAGAGTGTTGAAGATGCTGCCGTAATTTTTCTAAAAGTGTTAAAAAATGAGGCAAGCGGGCCTCAGAAGAGCGTCGTTGTGGCGAATTCGGCAATTGCCATCAAGTGCTACAAAAATGACCTGTCATTCAGGGAGGCTGTTGCCCTGGCTGATGAAACCCTCAGCTCGGGCCGGGCATTCAATACATTTAAAAACCTTACAGAACTGCAATAATGAATATACTTGATGATATAGTCGCAAATAAAAGACGGGAAGTAAAAGAGAACCGGGAACTATACCCCGTTAAGCTGCTGGAAAAAAGTATTTATTTCAATGCAAGGCCGGTGAGCCTGGCGAAATACCTTAAGCGAAAGGAGCTTTGCGGTGTTATAGCTGAGTTTAAGCGCAAATCCCCCTCAAGGGGCATTATAAATGAATATGCCAGGCCTGCAGATGTTTGCCTGGAGTATATGCAGGCTGGGGCTTCGGCACTTTCGGTGCTTACCGACGGCAAATATTTCGGAGGGAGCAACCATGATTTAGTTACCGCCCGTAAGTTCAACTATTGTCCGATACTCCGCAAGGATTTCATAGTGGATGAGTACCAGGTTATAGAGGCGCGAAGCATCGGAGCGGATGCAATACTGCTGATGGCAGAAGTGCTCAGCCAGGAAGAGCTGAAAAACCTTTACGGCGTGGCCAGGGGGCTTGGACTGGAGGTACTGTTTGAGGTCCACAGCCCAGAAAGCCCTGACAAACTTCCGGCCGATGCACAGATCGTGGGTATAAACAACCGCAACCTGAAAAATTTCAAGGTTGACATTGATAAGAGCATGGAGCTTGTCTCCGGCTTGCCTCCGGGGGTATTAAAGATAGCCGAAAGCGGTATAGACAGCCCCGAAACAGCGGCAATGCTTCTAAGAAGTGGCTTTTCCGGCCTGCTTATGGGAGAGAGGTTCATGCGGGAGGCCAGTCCGGGAAAAGCATGTAAGCTCTTTATCCGCAGGCTGAGGGAACAAATAAACCTTACCTGATACTTAATCATTGGAAATATCAGACACATGAAAAACAATATAAAACTAAAGGTCTGCGGTATAAGATCCCCCGCAAATATGATGGAGGTAGCCTCGGCAGGGCCATCATACATGGGGTTTATTTTCTTTGAACACTCCCCCAGGGATGTAAGCAGAACTATTGCACAGCTACCCCTGGAGCAACTGCCTGAGCATATAAAAAGAGTTGCCGTTATGGTAAACAAACCCCTTGATAAGGCAAGGGAGATTGTAAAGAAATTCAAATTCGACCTGGTACAGCTCCACGGCAACGAAAGCCCTGAATATTGCAAAAGCATAAGAAAAGAAGCCGGTGTGATCAAGGCATTTGCTGTAAGTGATCATCTGCCTGATGAGCTTGAGGAGTATTTTGACTGTTGCGACTACTATCTTTTCGACACAAAAAGCGACATGGCGGGAGGTAGCGGCAAAAGCTTCGACCACAGCATTCTTGCCCGGTATACTCTTGAAAAGAAGTATTTCCTTGGCGGAGGTATCGGCCCTGATTTTAAAACTGATGATGAATCTCTTTATCCCGGCCTCTGCGCACTTGACATAAACAGCCGGTTTGAAACTTCACCCGGAGAAAAAGATGTCTCTTTAATAAAAAACTTCATGCAAAATCTTGAACTTAACAAAACTAGCAGCATAAATCTGAGTGGATGCTTCCCTGACAAAGAAGGGTTTTATGGCAAATTCGGGGGGGCATATATCCCCGAGATGCTATACCCCAACATAGACGAGCTGCGCAAAAACTATATTGAAGTGCTGGAGTCAGAGCAGTTTAAGTATGATTTTAAAAATTTGCTCAAAGATTATGTAGGAAGACCAACGGCCCTGTACTATGCAGGCAATCTTTCAGAGAAGACCGGTGCCAGAGTATATGTCAAGCGCGAAGACCTTTGCCACACCGGAGCCCATAAACTTAACAATGTTGTCGGTCAGGCCCTGTTTGCAAAGCAGTTGAAGAAAAAAAAGATAATCGCTGAAACCGGGGCAGGCCAGCATGGGGTTGCAACCGCAACTGTATGTGCGCTTCTGGGAATACCCTGTACTGTTTTTATGGGCAGCAAGGATATTCTCAGGCAACAGCCCAATGTGCTGAGAATGAAAATGCTGGGTGCGGAGCTCGTTCCCGTTGAATCTGGCAGCAAAACCCTGAAAGACGCCACCAACGAAGCAATCCGTCACTGGATCAACCATCCGGAAGAGACATATTACCTTATTGGCTCCACTATAGGGCCCCACCCCTATCCTGATCTGGTTGCGCGACTGCAGTCGGTGATAAGTGAGGAGATAAAAAAACAGCTCCTCGAAAAAGAGGGCAGGGAAGATCCCGACTATGTGTTCGCCTGTGCCGGTGGTGGCAGTAATGCAGCCGGGGCATTTTTTCATTTTATCGGGAACGGTAAAACCCGCCTTATAGGGGTGGAGGCAGGAGGAGAAGGTGCCGACTCGGGTAAAACCGCAGCCACCATATACAAAGGGACCCCCGGCATAATCCATGGCTGCAAGACCCTTCTTTTGCAGACATCTGACGGCCAGGTAACCGAGGCGCACTCTGTTTCTGCCGGGCTTGATTATCCCGGGATCGGGCCAATGCATGCCTATCTGCACAACAGCAAACTGGCAGAATACATACCGGTAAACGACAAGGAGGCCCTGGACGCAGCCATGAGTTTCAGCCGTGCCGAGGGTATTATACCCGCACTGGAATCCGCCCATGCAATAGCAGCCCTGGATAAGTTCACGTTCTCACCCGACGACCTGGTAGTATTATGCCTTTCGGGCCGTGGTGACAAGGATTTACAAACCTATGAAAAGCACTATAGCTGATATGAACCCACTACAAGAGTTACTTTCCGTTAAAAAGCACAAGCTCCTGTCGGTGTTCTTTACCGCAGGATACCCCGAAGCCGGTTCTGCCTTCAGTATCATTAAATCGGCAGAAAATGCCGGCATAGACTTTCTGGAGGTGGGTATGCCCTATTCCGACCCCCTTGCAGACGGGCCTGTGATACAACAGAGCAGCACCCGGGCTATTGAAAATGGCATGACAATAGAGCTGTTGCTGAAGCAGCTGAATGAAATAAAGGGCAAGACCCGGATACCCCTTCTGCTGATGGGATACCTCAATCCTGTTATGCAGTATGGCACAGATCGCTTTATCCGGGATGCTTCGGGGGCCGGAGTCTCGGCTGTTATTTTGCCTGACCTGCCAGTTTCAGAATATCTAAGGGACTTCCAGCCACTTTATAAAAAACATGGTATCAGTCCTGTTTTCCTTGTCACGCCAAATACTTCAATAGAACGTATCCGAAGCATTGACAATGCTTCGGATGCTTTTATATATGTGGTGAGTTCAGCAGCAACCACAGGCAAACAGAAAAGCTTCGGACAGGCCCAGAAGGAATATTTCCAGCGTCTGAGGTCAATGAAGCTGAAAAACCCTTTGATTGGCGGTTTTGGAATACATAACAACCAGACCCTTTCTCAGGCCTGGGAAAATCTCAATGGAGCCATATGCGGTTCTGCCTTTTTAAAAAAGCTTGCTGAATACCCTGATACAGATAAGGCAATAAAACAGCTTCTTGATGACCTGGGCCCTGATAGTGGTAATAATAATTAAATAATTGAGCCATGCTTATACAATTGGAAAAAAACTGCAATAACACCCAACTTGAAGCCATAACCCTGGAATTGAGGGATAATGGATATAAGGTCAGCCTGGTGGAGACCCTCAATGGCCGGTATCTTGTCTGCAACGGCAGCAGGGAAACCGACATCCGTCATTTCGGCAATAAGGCCGGAGTAAAGGATGTACATGTGGTTGAGGATGACAACAAGCTGGTTTCAAGGAAGTGGAAGGTAAAAGACCCGGAGATACATTTCAAAGACGGAAGTTCGGTATCAAGAAATGATCTTACGATAGTAATGGGCCCATGCTCGGTCGAAAACGAGGAACAGGTAATAAATACGGTTGAGTTTTTAAAAGAGAACAACATAGGCTTTATGCGGGGAGGGATATTCAAGCCAAGGAGCTCACCCTATTCTTTCAGGGGCCTCGGCATTGAGGGCCTTAAGTATTTTTCGGCGCACTGCCGTGCCAACGGCATAAAGGTAGTGACCGAGGTCATGCAGGTTTCGCAGATTGAGCCAATGTACGATTATGTCGACATCTACCAGGTAGGTGCAAGAAACTCCCAGAACTACAACCTGCTGGATGAGCTGGGAAAAACCGACAAGCCCGTACTGCTAAAGCGGGGAATGTCGGTTACCCTTCATGAGCTGCTGGCTTCTGCCGAATATATATTCTCAAATGGCAACGAGAACATAATATTGTGCGAAAGGGGCATACGAACCTTCGAAAAATCTTACCGCAACACAATGGACCTGAATGCGATACCATATCTGCGCGATAAGAGTCATCTGCCTGTGTTCAGCGACCCGTCGCACGGTGTTGGCATCCGCAATTATGTCGGATCCCTGGCACTGGCATCGGTAATGGCAGGCGCTGACGGAGTGATGGTGGAGATCCATAAATGCCCCCAAAGGGCCTTTTCAGACGGCGATCAGACCCTTGATTTCTACCAGGCCGGGCGTTTGATAGAGAGGTTGAGGGAAACCTACAGGCTCAGGAAAAGCATGGCCCTTTAAACAGATAATACTGTTATCAGCAAATCAATCTATATTTTCTCAAATCCCTGAATAGCTTTTTCAAGTACTTTGTTTGCTTCATATTCATCTCCAAACCCTTCAAATATGACTATCCCCGGACCTTTGTAATTAATGAGCCACTGTACCAGAATATCTGTAATGCCTGGGAAGTATCTGTTCAAATCATCAAGGCTGTGAACTTTGTAAAACCAGCTGTCAGTTTGCACTGCAATAAGCTTGTCATCCTGTTCCTGCTTATCTTTAATAAATACTATGCCGACTATCCTTGCCGGCATAACTGTTCCGCGCCTTAAGGATGGACCCAGCAGGAAGACATCAAGTGGATCATTATCTCCTCCATCTTCTTCAGCAAGCAGTGTGCCCGGGATCATTCCATAATTTGCAGGGTATGGAAGATATTTTATTTCCCGAAGGCTGTCATTGCCTGCCGTTTCCCAATCCAAAAACCCCGTTTCCTTGTTTACTTCCCATTTCTGGTTGCATCCTGCCGGTATTTCCACAATAACATTAACAAGTCTGTCATCAGCATAAACCGGGATATCCCTTAAAAAATCTTTTTCATTTATCTCGAAATGCTGGTTCTCTGAGGTGTCAGTACCACATGAATTAACAAACAATAGTATTATCAGGCCCCCAAAAAAAATTCTCATGTCATTAAATGTTTTTATTCTGCTCCGTAAGCACCAATGAATACGGAGGGGCCTGGTATGGTTATAGTTACACCACCTGCGCTCAGACTTGAAATAACAGGCTCAAAGTCTGTTGTTCCGGCAGTTAGCCCCGGAGAACTGCCTGTAAGATGGAAGTTCCATGAATTATCAGGTATTGGATTCATTTTGTCGGTATTAACATCATAGTTTACAAACAAAGGATCTTTCTGGATAATATCTCCCGGTTTTTCATAGGTTAAGGGATTACCATCATCATCCAGATCAGTGGTAGGCCAGAAATTTTCCTGGTCGGTTTCATCATAGGCAAAATAATGGGTGTAGTCATATTCTATATTGTCCATATCAGGAAGTTGGTCACCCCTCATTCTTATTCCAAAGCGGCAGTTTACAATAAGGTTGTTATATACCTGGCCTCTTGCGCCCTGTTCATAGTTGATTGAACCTCCACGTCCGGCCTGTGCACGCCTGAAACCATTATTAATAAAGGTGTTGTTATAGGTGTCAATGTTGGTCTGGGGCACCCCGTCACCTTCACCGGCGGGTTTGCTGCCATTGGTGGCCATGGCGTAAAAAAGATTGTAAGCAACCACACCCACTGAGCCGTCTTTTATATTTAATCCTTCGCCACCGGTTTCGCCTATATTGTAAAATATATTGTTAATGATAGCCATCCGGCCTCCTCCCTGTGGCCTGATACCGTCATCGGCAAGATTACGCATAATACTGTTTTTGAATACAAAGACACCCTCCGGGTTGGCAAAATGAATGGTGTATCTGGGGTCACCGGCGTCATAAGCTTCAGATTGCCTTGCCGGGCCACCTGAATATTCAATAATGGTATGCTTTAAAATCAGGTGCTCACACGAAGACATGGCCTGGATACCTCCCCAAAGACCATCATAGGCATTTGCAGGGTCTCTTCTTTCTTCAACAACAGTGAACATGATTGGATCTTCGGGCGTGCCAATAGCAACCAAATTACCCAAAAGTTGTATTTCCGGGCTGGTTTCAGGAGAAAGACCATCCCCGTCAAATGCAAGAATCACTCCTGGCTCAAGGATCAGTTCCTCTCCTTCGGGAACTATCAGATCACCGCTTACCACATAGGTGCCTTTCGCCAGAGTCCCTGAAATCTCGCCGGTCAGGCTTTCATCGGAGCCATTATCCCCGTTATCTTCGTTGTCAGGACCGTTATCGTCGTCTTTTTCACAGGCTACAAAGGCCGCGGAAAAAATTATTGCCATGGAAAACATCGCAATTGCTCTCATTCTTTTTTTTAACTTGTTCATTTTAAGCTGGTTTTGGTTGTTTAATTAAATATTTATCAAAGGTTGTATTTGATTCCAAACAAAAAAGTTCTTCCGTAAAACTCCTCTCTTACCAGGGTTTCCCTTTCGCCATGAGGTTGCATGGCTTCAATCCTGGATGAAGGGTAATGCGGTTTTTTTATGAATAGCCTGTATGGAGTGTTTATGATATTATTCACTTTGGCAAAAACAATGAAGTTGGTCGTGATGCGCTTTTCAGCCGAAAAATCCAGCTGAACGAAACCCTTTTGCCACCAATCGGTTTCAAAACCGGTGGAGACTACAGCAATCCTTTCTCCGGTATACACTGCCGACAGCTGAGCATCGAAACCATTTCGCTGGTCTTTATAAAGCAAGGACAGGTTACCGAGATGGCGTGATTGTCCCTGCAGGGGACGCATCTGTGTGACATTTAAAAAGGTGCTGTCTCCAATACTCAGGCTTTGTTGCTGAAGTGTGGTGAGCTGATGGTAATTATCCTCCGTTATCTCTGTCCGGGTGCGTTTGATTGACTCTATTTCCGATGAGGTAAAGGTGTAGTTGCCCCTTATGCCAAAACGGTTAAAATACCTGATTATATCAAGCTCCAAACCCATATTTACTGCCTTTTCAAAGTTTACCGGGGTGATTACCGTTGTGTTGGAGGGGAAATGAGGCTGAAAGTTAGAGTCGGTCTGGGTCATGACTGCCAGCTCAATCGGGTCATAGATATTCTTGTAAAATGCCCCGGCTAAAATCTGGTCGGTTGGGTTTGGGAAAAGCTCGTACCTGAAGTCAAAGTTGTGTGCAACCACAGGCCTCAGGGTCGGATTACCCCCGCTAACGTATATGTCTTCAGTTGAGGGACGGGTGTAGGGTATGATTTCAAGAAATCCGGGGCGGGAAACAGATTTAAAATAGGAAGACCTGATATGGCTTCTGGCAGATAACCGGTATTTTAAATGCATACTGGGGAGCAGGCTCCAATAGGTCTGTGTTCCATCTTCCACCAGATTGTTTGCTGTTGAAAAACCCTGATCTGTATGTTCAGCCCTCAGACCACCGAGAAAATTAAATCTCTTCCAGGGAAACTTTATTTCCACATATTGTGCGAAAATATTTTCATAAGAGGTAAAATTCAGGGCATGTGTCGGGGTGCCTGACCCTCCGGTTATTCTCCAGGTAAGGGTTGCATGATCGGTTTCATAGGGAATATATTCCTGAATTCCCGGCTGGGGCTTAAATGTATAAAGGTCGAAATGATTATTGCGGTTTTTCAGACGCAACAGACCTCCAGTTAATATTTGGAAGTCTTCATTGCCTGCAACCGGATTATAGGCCAGATTGTAATATACTGCATAATCCCTGTCTGCATTTTCTTCCCATATCCGTATCTGGTTTTCGTGGATCAGCCATCTGAGGTCCCTTTCCGGAGTATCGTAATTTGAAACGGTTATCAGTTGGGAGTTATCCGGAACATTTTGGTTGGCCTTGGAGTAAACCAGCGACCAGTCTGCTTCCAGGTTGTGAAGCAAACGATGTTTCCCCTGCAGGGTAGAGTTGTAAATTCTTTGAATATTTATCTGGGAGCGGAAATTATTCTCAAGTGTAGGCTCGCTAATGGCCCTGAGGCCGTCTTCCCATATTACCCTTGTCTGGTTTCTTTGCAGGTACAGCCAGACATTGTATAAACTTATGCTGTGATCGTTATTGATAATAAAATCAATTTTATTGTGAATTCCGGTCCTTCTCTGGTCAGAAGAATACTTTCTTTCCTGGTACATTGAGATATAGGGCAGGTTTTCCGGCCCCCTGTTCTCTGATATCCGGAACTGTGTCCGATCGGTACCACGGGAAGAACGTTGATAGGTTGCTGCCAGAATAATACCCAGTCGTTCATTAAAAAACCGGTCCCCCAGGGTAAGTGAGGCATTGTGATCAGGAACGGGTTTTTCATTCGTGTAATTGAAGTTTTCCGAACTGTAATAATCCATTGAACCGGCCACGCGATCGTCGTTTTGCAGGCGCCGCATCGGAGGCGTTTTGTTAACCGATCCATAATCAAATGAATCAAAGCCCCGGTCAAAGAATATTTCACCGTAGCCTGATGAAAAATTGGCGGAAACAATTTTTCTGGAATGGGCACTTTTCATTTCCATATCAACCACTCCACCAATTGCATCTCCTTCCATGGAGGGGGTGAGGGATTTGGATACAACCAAACGGTCCAGCAGTTCTGCAGGGAAAATATCCAAGGGGACAAAACGGTTTTCATTATCGGGGGAAGGTATCTTAATGCCGTTTACCAGAGTATAATTGTATCTTTTATCCATACCCCTTACTATGGCATACTGGGCATCACCACTGCTTCCCCTTTCTGTGGTGAGTCCGGAAACACGCTGTACAACATTGGCAACTGTCAAATCGGGTGAGAGCTCAATGGCAGAGGCAGAAATAGCATTCAGGGTGTTCAGTGCGTTTCTTTCCCTGGCACGTGCGCTGGCTTCTGTACTATTTACCCTTGTAGTGCTTACTACAAAAGTCCCCAGGTTAAATACCTCTGGTTTTAACCCAATGGAAATCTCCTTGTTTTCGGAAAGGGAAAGCATCTCTTTCCGGTTTTCATAAGAGATAAAAGAAATTTCTACTATGTATTCGCCCTGAGGTATATTTCTGATGGAGAAGCTCCCATCAAGCCCGGCAACAGCGTAATGATTCGTTTTTTCGAGTACTACTGTGGCACCTGTTAGCGGCTCCCGGGAAGTTTCATCATATATTCTGCCGGAAAAGCTGACCAGATTAGGGGATTCGCCAGCATATGCTGCAAAAACATTAATGGTTAAACAGAAAAGGAGAAACAATCGCATAGAACTTGATTTTATTTCTCCTACAAATTTCCGGGTTAATGTCCGGATTTGTGTTTCGCAAACATTAAGCTTTGTTTAGCAATACATCAATACAATTTTATTTTAATGTTAA
>SLKR01000052.1 GCA_007134525.1 Bacteroidales bacterium
GCTATGTACGGGGGTAAATTCAAGCCCCAATACAGTGTGCCTCATAAAATTGCCGGCAAGGTCAGCCATCCTGTCCTGAAAACTGCCGCCGTTATCAACTTCAGATAGGCCCTGCCGGGGGCTGGCAGGCTCATAACTGAGGTCGAAGTTATAAAGGTCGGTAAATACAGCTGAAAACATAAACGGTGCATTCTCAAGTTCCTTCGAAAAACCCAGGGTCAGATCAAAAGGAAGAGGTTCGCGGTTGCCGTCATGATAGTAGGTGAGCTGCCTGCCGATATTCCTTGCCAAAAGGTATGCCGAAAACAGCAGATCCTGGTTATGGTATGATGCGGCAACATCCGTTGCAAGCCCGAATGAGTCGTACTCATAAAATGAGGAGTAGATCATTTTCAGATTGCTCCCTATTGAGAAGTTTTCATTGAGCATCCTTCCCCAGCCGACCTGGAAGCTGTATTCTCCTGCAGAAAAGTTGCCGGTAACCCGTCCGAACTCGTCAGCCTCGGTAAAGCTTCCGTAATCAACATACTGCACCGCACCGCTAAAATGTCCCAGACCCTCAAAATAGTGGGTAAAGGCCACAGTGCCGTAATTGATATCGTCAAAATAATCCATGAAATTCATTGACAGATGGTTGAGCTGATCCTGGCTGAGCAGGGAGGGGATTACAATAAACATACCCGGATCGGGATCAGCAGCAGGAACCGCATATCCCCCCAGCGCTGTTATCCTCGCAGTCTGAGGAAGTGAAAGGAACTCATATACCCTTCCGCTTTGCCTCTGGGCATAAAGCTCAACACTCCATGTATGGACTGTAAAGAGAATTATGAGCAGGTATCTTAAGGGAAACACAGGCAAAAATATTCATTTATTTTAATAAGCTAAAAGGAAACGGAAAGTTTGGGTACCTTATTTTACAGGTGTAATTTTCACTTTCCGCCGGAAGTACCTGACAAACGCCCGTGAATCTCCAGCACCTGGGGTAGAATGGCCCTTTTCCCGTCATTTATTATTACAAAGTCAGCCAAAGCTGCCTTGCCTGCCTCCTCCATCTGGTGTTTTTCCCGCTGGGAAACCTCTTCAGGGCTTGCACCATCGCGTCTGCACACCCTATCTACCCTAACTTCCTTTGGGGCAGTTACCATTATGATGCTGTCGAACAATTCATGTTGGCCGGTTTCGAATAATATTGCGGCTTCTTGTATAACATATGGAGCTGATTCTTGATTATTAACCCATTTGGCAAAGTCTTCCCTTACCAGTGGGTGTATTATACCATTTAGTTTTTCCAGTTTCTGCAAATCATTGAAAACGACAGCCGCCAGTTTTTTCCTGTCGATACCGCCGTCACTTTTTGTTACAATTGGCCCGAACTCCTCCTTTATCCTGAGGCTTACCGGCTGAGTATCCAGAAAATACTTTCCTTTCTCATCCGCACGGTAAACAGGTATGCCAAGTTTTTCAAAAATAAGTCCGGTAGTGGTCTTTCCGCTGCCGATATTGCCGGTAAGGCCAACCCTGAATACTTTCGCCATTTTGATCACTCCATAATTATATATTCCACATACTCAGGACGGTGATTGACTATTCTTACAAATGAAGGATGATTTTCGAGGCGAACACGAAGTCTGCCGTCATTTTCAGGGCTTGCTCCGGGGCAGCTTACCACTACCCTGAACATCTCTTCACTGATTGCCCTGAAATCACTGAAAGAAACCAGGTAGTTAACAGTTACCTGATTAGGGAAAAGTCTGAGATCCTGATCCTGTATCCCTTCAGGGCAAACAACTTCAACCGGCAACTGAATGGAGGCCTCCGTGAATTCCTCCACCGGAACCCTTACCATTACATAATTTTTTTCCATTTGCACCGACTGGACATTCTGGGGGGGCAGGACCCTTAATTCCTTATCCGTTGTCCTTCTGAGGTTACGGGCTTCCCAGAATTCGGTATAGAGCCCGCTGAGGGTATCGAGCACCACCTGCGGGCCGGTTATCTTTATACTATCGGGATCAATGCTTATTTCGCCGTACTGATCGTACCTGCTGCTGAATGAAATACTGGCATTCAGGATTACCGGGAGGCGTTTCTCTGCAGAAGGTGCCATCTCAAGAAATACAGTATCCGGCCTGACAGCGCTCACCCTTATCCTGCCCTCCATGGATTCCTCAATCTTCGAAGCAATATCACCGGAGGTAAGATATACCATTGTCTTACCGTTTTGCCTTATTACAGGCAAAGCATCTGAATTGAAACGCAAAATGTCACGTGGCATAAAAAATCTCGCCCATATGAGTCTGACACCCGCCGACACCATGGTAAACGATACCAGTGAGTCGCTCTGGGACACTCCAAGCTGGCCTTCCGGGAAATCTCTGAAAACAATCTTCCTGCTGTAATCAGCCTGATTCACCTGAGAAAACTTGGTAAACAACCAAAAGAGCGAACTGCATAAAAGGCACATCAGGAATATATAAACCTTTCGCCGGGAGGCCGCCTCAGTTGGTGTTAAAACATTTTTTTTACGCCATAGAAACTTCCAGTACATTAACGTCTTTCTCCGAGCTGTTCTGATGCTCCTTCCATGGCAATGGCGGACTTCTCAACCCGGAAACTGGTACCATCCTCAACCTCAAGTGTAAAAGTGCGTTCCTGCTCCTCCACGATCTTGCCATGTATTCCCCCGATGGTAACAACCTTGTCTCCCTTTTTGAGGCTTTCCCTGTATTTGCGCAATTGTTTCTGCTTGCGCATTTGCGGGCGGATAAAGAAAAGATAGAAAACCAGAATAATAAGTATCAGGGGCAGAAAAGCGCCCAGGCCACCACCACCGTTTTCCGGTTGTGCCATCAAAATCACGTGCATCAAATTCATTTGTAAATCTGTTTGGTTATAAAATCAATAATATATCCACAAAGTTAATAAATCATTCTGAAGCTTCATTGTCAAGGCCTGAAGCATGTTTATTTATTTTTTTCTCCCTTACAAACTCATCCACCAGCTTGTCAAGAATTCCGTTTACAAAAACCTTGCTTTTTGGCGTAGAGTACATCTTTGAGAGTTCAATGTATTCATTCAGGCTTACCTTTACCGGTATCTGTGGAAATTTAAGTATCTCGGTAAGCGCCATTTCCATTATTATCATATCCATCAGGGCTATCCTCTCGACGTCCCAGTTCTTTGTTTTGGCAGAGATGATCCTGCCGAACTCCTCCCTGTTAAGAATAGCCCTTCTGAACAGTTCCACCGCAAATTCTTTGTCGGTTGGATCCTTGAACAGCTCCATTAACCGGAGATTTTCACCGCTTTCCTGAGCATTCTTAATGGTACGTATAAGCATCTTGTTGACCAGCTCCCAGTCATCTATCCAGTAAATGCTCTTCTCTTCATAGAATGCATGAAGGGGTTCAAATGACAATATGTTCTTTTTTATCA
>SLKR01000092.1 GCA_007134525.1 Bacteroidales bacterium
AAAGCAGCTCCCAATCATCAGCCGATTTTATTATCAGTATTGTCTCATGGGAATCTCCGGCCCTGTTTTCTATATGCATCGTTAATGTACCTTCCTGTTGCGAGTAAACTAAAGGGGTATCCCTCTTGAAACCATCCCTTGTAAGTTCAATACCCACCTTCTCATCATCATCCACCACCCAGAAACGGTTCCTCACCCCGTCTTTTGGAATCACGCTGAATGAGCCGGCCGTTTCGCTCATCACCCCGCCATAGGCGAACCACCCGAATAACGGATCGTTGGCAAGTATTGTAGCGGACATCCTGAATATTGCACCATGACCCAGGTCGGCCTCTCCGTCATAGTTCCAGGCACCACGGGTGTGATTTCTTCCCTGGAGCCATATCCTGCCATATTTTGATCTGTTGAAAGCCCAGCCGGTGGCCCCGTCATTTTCCTTACCAGGGAACCAGTATCCGTAATCGGTCTCCGGTGTTCCGGTATTGATCAATGCGAAAGAGCTCAGGTAGCTGGCATAGCCAAGCTGTAGCCAGTCCCAGGGATTATCTGCAAAGACCAGTCCGTAATCGAGAATTCCCCAGCCTCCCATCCGGGCCATATAGCTTAGACTGAAATCTGAACCATACTGGTAATAAGAAGTTTCAAGCCAACCTCTTACCGCAAGTCCTGCCCAGAGCTGGCGGTCCATGAACTCTCTGCTGTCTTCCCTGTTGACCTCCGGGTGTGAATACCAGATATCAAGCTTCTTGTTATACCATGTGTTCTCACTCGGCTCCATATCATAGAGGGTGCCATATTTGGCCAGTGCATAGGTCGATTCAAAGGCAGTACGGTCAAAAGGATATTCAGAGCGATAGGGATAGGGGTCGTCATAGACAAAATATTTGACCTTTTTCTCCCATTCGGCACGAAGCCAGTCCGCCTCCTCCTGCCTGCCATACCTTTCAAGGTCGTCAATAAGAGGCATCAGGACAAGCTCATTGTAAAAGCCCCACTGGTAGGTTTCATAGTAGGGCATTAACTCCCAGGGATAAATGAAATAGGCCCTGGCGGTCTGGTAAGCCAGTTCAAGATAACCTTCAGCATCCCTGAAACTGACTTTATCGGGATAGTACTCGGCTATCTGAAACATATGGTAATAGAGCATGAATATATGCGGGTAGTCATATGAACGCCAAACGGCCGTCACGTCCATGTACCTGTTTCTGATGCCGGCCCTCAGTACCGGATCACGAAGCACTTTCCAGTTTGGGGTGCCATATATGCCGTAAGGGTAGGGCTCCTCCTGATCTGTTCTTTGCAAACCGCCCCAAACAAAATTTTCAATGTAGTATTCAACCGATTCTATCTCCTTATCTACCGGCAGGTAGACATTCTTGGCTGCAACATAGGGAGCTTTGCAGAGTGCGGGATCATCCGATGCAAGCACATACCCCCACCAATAGTCAAACCCGCCCGTATTATCAGGGCCGCGGAGCACTTTCTCGTTCATGTCCCATACCGAATATAGTCCGTTATACCACTTGGCGGAGTCCCTGTGCTGCTGGGATTCTGTTATAAACCTGCTGCGTTTTTGAATAAGTGTTTCAACAGGTTCTGTTGAAAAAAACTCGAGTATTGTCTTCTCACTGCTGTTATAGTGAATGGTAAGCAAATTCTCACCCAGACGGCTGAATTCCACTTCATATATGTGGTGGTCAGCATCATTCAGTTCAAGGAACCTGATCCTTGTATCATCCGGATATTCGGCAACAATTGAATCGATGGTGTTTTTTGTACGCAAGGAAAACTTTGCCGAAAGCCCCTGGGGAACAGTCATCCCGGGAACTACCCTTGTGTCAAAAAGGCCGTTTTCATAGAGGATATCCCTCATCTCATCGTAACTGTCAGCCCACTCCAGCCTAAATCCGTACTCAATATAATTTCCGGGCTCACCTTCGGGGGCAAGTTCTTTGGTGGTATTTTCCATCCGCCAGGTTCCCAGTTCAACCTCCTCCTCCGGCTTAACATATACATCTGAATATAACCCCCTTCCTATCGGAAGCATATTCACATCGGGTCTTACGGAAGAGACCCCTGAGTGAATATATTCATAACGGCCGTCGAAATACTCCAGAGCAGTGCCTGGTTTGGTCATTACCATAAGATAGGGTGGCTCACCAGAGGCACGGGTAAAATAGATAAATGATGAGTTACCTGCAATATAGCGGTGCTTGGTGTATCCCTGCTCAAAAATTTGACTTGGATTGGAAAAACCCCTGGGGCCGGTTGTCTGGAACGGTATTGCCAGATCCCCTATTGTTACTGGAACCCAGTGCTTGTTCTCTATCCTGACAGTAAATTCAACCCCGCGGCCCACCTTTTCATAGGTTCTTACCATTGTCAGTGGCATACCCTTATCATCGCTGGTATAAACCAGCTTGTCATCCGAAACCTGCTCAATATCGGTATTGCCGGTATATATTGACAGCCAGTCACCAGGACCGATCCTGTAAGCTACCTCGGCACGTCCCCATGGCGAACTGACTACATTTGCATTGTACTGATCCCGGGGAGATGCAACCCTGCTGATCCCGTTACGGTTTAACTCAACAATGATATCATCGCCTGTAAAGGAGTATGACCCCGGCCCGCCTTGGGACCAGGCCTGATTACCGGCAGAAAACAACACTGTTATAACCAAAAGGAAATTGAGATGATAATAAACTGGTTTCTTCATTGATTTAAATTTTTTCAAGATTAATTAGGCTTAGGAGTTATTCAATATGGGTTCAGGTCAAATTTATATATTTATAAGCACAATACTCTGTATTTAACACTTATGTGAGAATGGGTAATTATTGATCCCGATTCGTTCTGCCCATGCATCATACGCAGATTTCAACTTACTTACTCCGGCATCTGTTTTACCAGGTTATTACTCCCGTTGCCTTTTTATAAAACAGTGGTTTGTATTGCCCAGAATATATTAGTGGTTAAATTCACGAGTTTAAAACTATTGATTTACACATATAAACATGATGATTATCGAGTTACTTGGCAAAATTTCAAAACAGACAGGTATAAAAGAAAGGATCAGCTATTATCAAGCCTTAGCTCAACAGAAGCAATATAATCTGAAAGATTTTGATCCCGTGTGTATTCACCTATAGGGTTGATTGGGCCATCACTATGCCCGACAAGTATTCGCGGAGCCATAACCCTTTCGTGGCCTTCTTGCACCTGCAATGGACCTTCGATTTTGCCTGATGAAACGGGTTTTCCATCTACCAGTATAGCTAAAACACCTTCCCTGCTTACCGATGCCCCCACCTGAAAACTGCCCCCGGGTAGTTTTCCCGGCGAAATAATAATAGTATCCTCACCCCACCTGCGAAACCCAAGGCAGAGATGACCCTCATTTATGTAAAGCGCATAACCATGAACACCGCCA
>SLKR01000059.1 GCA_007134525.1 Bacteroidales bacterium
ACTTGAGTCTTTTGCTTTTATTATCCTGATTTTGGGATACTTCTCATTTACTATATTCTTGAATTCATGAATATTGTTCTCGTTTTTATCGTAAACCCATATCTCGCTGATTTTTCGGATCGAACATGCAAATATCGCCTGATATATTCCCTGAAAACCAGTTCCTATGATACCAAGGGAACAACAATTTTTTGGTGCAATTTTTTCTATTCCTAACGCACTAACTGCTGCTGTTCTCATTGCAGTTATAATTCTACCGTCCATTACAGCAAGAGGCTCTCCTGTTTTTGTACTCATTAAAGCAACAGTTCCATAAATCGACGGAAGGCCTGATGATGAGTTCTCTGGACAAAATGACACAAGTTTTGTTGCCCAATAATTTTCACTCAGACAAGGCATTACAAGAAAAGTATTATTATGATAATCCAAATGCATCCTTCTTGGCATAATATATTTTTCTGGACTATATTCTCGCAATGCGATGCTCATCGCATCAATCCATTCCTTTGGCGATGCAATTTTTTCAATTGTTGCAAAATCAAAATATTTCACTTTATCTATTTTTTTCCCAGGGAAACAAGTATTGACCTCCCAAAAAATAAATCCTGTCAATACTTAATCAAAGGTTTGTGAATAATTCAGATAAGGTTACTGGCGTTTCTGGTCATTTCATCTTTTCTTTTAAGTTAACAGCTGTAGGTGTAAGGCAAAGCCCTCCATAACCAGTACACCTTATCTCATATGGCAATGATCGTCCAGTTATATCCATGGCATCTATAACCTCATCAAGCGGAATAACAGCATTAACTCCTGCCAAGGCCATATTTGCCGAAGTCAAAGCATTCATTGCCGCCAGAATATTTTTTCCAAGGCATGGCACCTCAACCCTGTTGGCAACGGGATCGCAAGCCAGGCCGAATATGTTTTGCAGGGCCATTGATGCTGCATCAAAAGACTGTTTCAAAGTCCCACCGGCTATTTGAACCAACCCGGCTGCTGCCATTCCTGTTGCACAACCACATTCTGCCTGGCATCCGGCGAGTTCAGCTGAAAAGGTTGATTTTTCTGCTATAAAAACACCGACCAATCCGGCAATAAGTAGTGATTTTGCTATTTCTTTATTACTAAGATTCATTTTTTTTCCAGTGGTAATAAGTGTACCAGGAATAGTTGCACAGGAACCAGCAGTAGGAGCAGCAACAATCAAGCCCATAGAGCTTTTTACCTCCATCATTGCCATTGTGGATGCAATGATTTTATTCACCAGGTCAACGGGAAGCAGCTTGTTTTCAGACATGGCATGTTCGATTAAATGGGATTGCCTTCCAAGTATACGATCCTGATATTCAGTTCCCCTTAATCCTTTTTGAATTGACATATCCATAATATCAACAATATCCTCCATCATTTCAAGTACTCTGGATACAGAAAATCCACTGCGCTGGCTTTCGTATAAAGCGGCTACCTCCCAGGATTCTTTCAAATTGTTTCCAGTAAAACCTAAAGCCTGATCTGCAGTAGAAAAGGGCACAGAAATATTACATCTGGACAAAACAGGAACAACCGGACCTGAGAAATATGTTTTTTCAATACTTAACTTATCTTTCAGTGAATAAACCGGGTCTTCGCATGGTCCGGAAGAAGACTGGATATGCAGTAATTGTTTATCGTTTTTTTTCTGAAACACTACTTTGTCAACTCCATTACTTTGTTTTAGTTCTTCAATAATAGAATTTAAAAAAGCCTTTCCCGTCTTTTTAAAAACAACAAATCCATCATAATAATCGCCTTTTAATGACACCCGAAAACCATCCACGTTGGTATATTCTATCATGCCACCACCTGTTGAAATTGCAGTCAATTGCATTTTACTCCCATTTTCACCGGTAATGTTCATCTTGTATGTATTGGGATGATCATTCTCATAGGGTGTTATGAGGAATTCAAGCTGAAGTCCGGATTCACTTGCGATCTGAAGTGCATTTTTAATTCTTTCATCCTCCATTTCAAACCCCATTAACCCTGCAGCAAGTCCAATATCCGAACCCTGTCCATCGTAAGTAGTTGCCAACGAACCACTGGGGTCAAACTCAAAAACTGCTTTTTTTATTGGTTGCCCCATAAGAGCACGTGCAACCTTTCCAATTCTTACTGAGGCGGCCGTATGTGAGCTTGATGGACCTCTCATTACTGGGCCAATGACATCATTAAAAATACTTGGGGGTAATTTACTCATAGCAATTAATTTACACGGTAAATATATCGAATAGATTTCGTAATTAAAAACCGGTTATACACCCCCGTTGGCCTGAACCCGTCAAAGCTGAGGGTACAGTTTTGGGTGCATTTTTTCCATACTGATTAGTTTGTATTTATCGTTTTAAGCAGGGATATCTCCATTAAACTTAGGATTGACCAAAATACATTTTTATCTTTGAAATTGGTATCAATTTTCTACAATATGAAGATACTTCTAATTTCACCCGCCGTTGATGCCGAAAAACGCACAAATAAATGGCTCATGATGCCACAGCTTGCCTTGTATATTCTGGAAGGCTTAACTCCATGCGGCCACGATGTTACCGTTATTGAAGAAGAGTCAGGCTATGTTGACCCTGACCAGGAGTGCGATTTGGTCGGCATTAGCTGTATGACTGCCAATGCACCACGAGCTTATGAGCTTTGTGCAGAATTTCAAAAAAGAGGTAAAACAGTGGTTTTGGGCGGAGTACATCCCTCTATTCTTCCTGAAGAAGCCTTACAGCATGCTGATAGCGTGGTAGTTGGCGAAGCAGAAGGTGTGTGGGAAACCCTGCTTGACGATTTTCAGAACAATAACCTGAAAAGAAAATATCACAATCCCAATCCCGATCTGCAGAAATACGTGCCTAAGGATTTTAGCACGGTCGTCAACAAAAGTAAATTTCACATCATCCCTATCATGACCACCCGGGGGTGTCCCTACGACTGCGATTTTTGTTGCGTAAGCAATCTTTACGGCAAAAAAATCAGGCATATTCCCATTGAAAATGTGGTCAGAGATATCCGTGAATCCAGAGCCAAGAACTTTTTGTTTCTGGATGATAATATCGTTGGTCATAAAAAATACGCAAAAGAACTGTTTAACGCCATTAAGCCCCTGAAAATCAAATGGGTTGGACAGGCTTCAGTGTCGCTGCTGGTGGAAGACGATGAACTGTTGCAGTTGGCAGCTGAAAGTGGATGTAAATCGCTTTTTATTGGGATTGAGAGTGTGTCAGCAGAACAATTAAGAACCATGCGAAAGGGTGTTAAGGATATTGTCCACCTGGAAAGCGCCCTGAAAAAAATCAAAAAGATGGGGATTCTGATCCACGCATCTATGGTTTTTGGGTTTGACAACGATACCAAAGAAACCTTTGAAGATACCGTAGCGTTTCTGCAAAAAAACAAAGCGAGTACAGCATCATTCAATGTGTTAACCCCCTATCCGGGCACCAGGGTTTACGAAAACTTAAAAAAAGAAAACCGCCTCACAATCACTAACTGGAAGTATTATGATCATAATACTGTTGTTTTTCAACCCAGAAACATGACCCCCTACGAGCTACAGATGGGTAAAATCTATGCAAGAAAAAGATTTTACAGTATTACCTCGGTAATGAAAAGAATGCCGGGCAATCTTTATAATCCTTTAACCTACTTCATGATGAATTACGGGCATATGAAGCAAGTAAGAGTAGAGGCCAGAAGAATAGACAGAATCAAATCAATATTATTTGAATAGCAATTACAGTAGTGTTGCGTTGTCCTTAAACTCGTCCCTGAAGCTTCCTGTTAGAATGAACTCCGCTTAACCGGTATCTTTAGCACGTTAACCGAGTAAGGAGGCAATGAAACGGTAAAGCTCTCTGAGCAGCCATCCAGTATTTTTTCCCTTGGAACAACCTTTCTCGGGTTTTCCAGGCTGTTCTTGTCCCGAAGGTCACCGGAGCTTATCACTATATGCTGTCCGTAGCTGCCGACCCACTCTGTACCTTCCAGGTGTATGCCGGTCTCTGCTGGTTCCGGGTTATAATTAACCGCCCTGATTATAACAAACTCATTGTCCCTGTCATACCCGGCCGTGGCAAAAAAGGATTCCATAGGAACCAGGTGGGCAGCAGAAAGTTTTTCACCGTCAAGGTACATCTCTGCCCTGTTTTTCTCCACAACCAGTGTTATATCATACCACTGATCCGCATCGATTCCACCCCGGGTGCTGGATTCACTCCTGAATGCAAATCCTTCCGGAGTTCCCCTTGCCTGCACTTCAGAGAAACTGTTTCCGGCAGCCCCGTAGTTGCAGAAAAGCCAGCGGTCTCTGCCCTCAACATTGAAAAGCAACAAAAATCCCTCTTCTCCTCCTGTCTTCCTTGCCTTCAGAGTAACCTTACCTGTGCTCAGCCCGGGTTCATTTAAGAAAACAGCAGCCGGTGCCACACCCGGGTCCATCTGTTGAAGTATCCCGTCGTTAACCTGCCACTGCTCACCTGATGATATCTCCCAGTTCTCCAGGTCATTGAAATCCTCACTGTATATAAGGTCCCCTGATTCATCATATATCCTGAGATCCCGAAATTCATTTTGGGTATTCCATGATCCAAGACCTATCCTGCCAGCCATAAGAGAATGGTCCGGATCCGGTTCAGCAGATACTTCCCAGTCGGACTCCAGGCTTACATCTGCCCTGTGTTCGTTGAAGGTTTTCTGGACGTAATATGCAGTATTGGCAAAACTCCTTGAAGCGTCAAACTCAATTAGGTTTACATTCCAGCTTCTGTCATTTACATTCACAAAAAGCGGTGCATAACTTGCCATTTTTACAATATCACCGTTCTCTTCCATCATCATGATGTATGCAGCATCACTAAGTGCACAGTACAGATCGCCAGTATAACGCTGTGAAGCATATTCACCCACATAGACACCCCAGGGGGTTCTTTCGTAGTTGTCAAAATAATCAAAGTTACTTCTTATCCAGTCAGGGTTTCTGTATGCGTGTTCATCTACCATGTCTATGTTTTCATTTCCTGCACGCTCGATAGCCGGCCAGTTCAGTCCGCTCCAGTACATGCTCATTATCACTGTCATATCCGGGTATTTCTCCTTGATCGCCTCCCTGAACTTTACATAATAGTCTCCGTAAACAGCCGGGGGATGCTCATTACCTATCTGGATATATTTGAGCGGGAAAGGGTCAGGATGGCCCATCTCTGCCCTAACTGCCCCCCATTTTGATTCAACCGGGCCGATTGCATACTCTATAGCATCCAGGCTCTGTTGTATTATGGTGTCAATATCCTCGAGCGGCCAGTTATTATCCGGATGTACCGTCATACCTGCAAAAGCTACATACATTGCATCGGAACCGATATCCTCGCAGAATTGAAGAAATTCATGGTACCCAAAGCCATCGGTTGACCTGTATTGCCAGTAACCCCATTCACCCGGTCTCTCCACATGGGGCTTGACCATATTTCTCCAGTCGGGTGCTGACTCCCAGGACAGCCCCTGGGTATAACAGCCACCCGGGTAACGAACAAAATCAGGTCTTAACTTCTCAAGATATTCTGCAAGATCTTTCCGCAAACCGTGCTCCCTGTTTTTATAAGTAGGCGGAAAAAGTGAAACCCAGTCAACCTGCAGCCTTCCTTTGCCTTTGAATGTCATCACAAACTGCCCCTCGGGGCAACTCCCCTTTGCCCTTAGTCTGGCGCTGAACTTCCTCCACTCATCTGCCGGCTCCACCCAGCCAAATGAGTGAACAACAAGCTCCTTACCCTCGGCATCTTCCAGGGCCACATTCAGTTCTCCGCCAAAGGAAGAGGGACGCAAATAAAAATTGAGATCATACTCGGTGCCGTCCACAACATTTATACCCCAGTAACCGCTGTTGATAAGGCTTAGTTCCTCCTCTCCGTTTCCAGGTGAGATCTCAAGTTCAAGGGAATAGGTACGGGCCTGGTTAAGGGGGTTTTCACGGGTCAGTACCATACGGTCTGTTTCGGTCGATCCGTATGTTACGCCCTGTGACCTTAAAGACCATCCAATCAGGGCCCTGTCGGGGTCCCAGCCGCAGTTCCCGTTCCATGGCCAGGGCATGGGCCAGTTCTCTTCGGGAACTCCCTTTGGCAGGCTCTCAAGTTCCATTCTTAATGAACCGTCCTCATTTTCAACCAGCATCATGCCATCAGGAACTATACCTTCCTCAAATGCCCTGTTGCGTATGAGCTCTGCATAAAGCCCTCCGTCAAAGGCATGGTTGATCTCCTCCATGAAAATTCCGGACAGCGCAGATGGTATCTCGTATTTTTCTTGCTGGACATCTACTCTTATTACAGCCCTGGTCTGTTGTTCCTGAGAAAAAAGATAACAGGGTTTTGCAAACAGGGCAATTGCAAATAATAGTGCAAAAGCCGCAGGTCGAATACTCTTCGGTAATTTCATTTTAATTCTGGGTTATAATATTATCAGTAAACTCATTTTTAACATTCTCTATAAATATTCCCTGGAACTGGCCCGGTTCAAGTCCTTCCGGTAAAGTGACCCTCACGCTGTAATACTTGTCCGGATCAAGGGAGGATACATCTGCAAAAATACCAAGGTATGTTCTCTCCTCATATGGATAAACCCCGTTGTAGGCTTCATTCAGCTGATACCCGCTCCCATTTATCTCAATGCTGTATTCTTCCATACTGATCGGCCTCATCCTTTGTACGCTAACCATATCATCCCCAATCATGACCTCCTCCTCATAATACCTGTATGGGTCAGCAACCTGTATATAAAGCAGCAGCCGTGATGGGTCAAGCCATGGAGCCAGCCTGTCATCTTCAGTATACCTTACCGGCCACTCCTTTTTTCTCTTTTCGAGCTGCCGGAATATCCTGGAAGGGATCCTCATTGTAGTTTCCACTAACCTGCCGCTGAATTCAGGGTCATATTCCACAAAGCCCTTCGCTTTCGGGAAGTATTCGCCCTCGAACCCAATCATGGCTGTTACCCTGCTTCCTGACCTGCTGAAGTCTGTTTCCTTGCCGTTGACAATAAGCCTGTCGACATCACTGTTATCAGGAATAATTACCGATATCTCCTTTCTTGATCCCTTGTTCCCGCTTACACCAGTCAGCACGAGTTCATCATTTTCCAGAACCGCCTCTCCTTTTGTGTTAACCAATATGGGCTCCTTAAGATCCCCGGCAGGCTCTATTCTAAATACCTTTGCCGTGATACCCGGCATTCTTAGATTAAAAAAGTCGCCATAACTGATAATGCCGGGGTCCATTACAATCTCTTCGCGGGGGTATATCTGTGTTATTATGAAAGATTCACCTTCTGTAAGATTTATGGATCTGTCAATGCTGAAGCCGGTTTCAATTTCCCGGTAGTTTGGATTAAAAACAAATATATAGCCGTTGTCGCCTATAATGGCCGAAGTACCATCGCAACGGCCTTTCATTGGCTGGCCGATTATGGGCCGGACATTCCTCATATATTCAATGTTCTCATCGGTAAAATCCAGCCACTGCCTGAAGAATGCCTGGTCCTCCTCTGAAAAAGCATTAAACTCCTGTATATCTCTTGCAGGCAGGTAATTGATCACATGATTGAAAGGGGCTGTTGCTACAGAAGAGATAAGGTTAAATCTCCATCCCAGGTAGTCCCAGTCCCTGGGCCTGAAACGGTCGCGACGCATGACCCTGTCCGCATCGCTTCTTTGTGTCTGATGGGTAATAAACCCCGGCAGGACCTCCATAGGTGTGAAGTCACGGCTCATTAGCCGGTAGGCTACGTAACGCTGCCTTGATCCGTTTATCCGGCTTGTGCTCAGGTCGGTTATCGGAATAAAGCTTGCCGGCTGTTCATCTGACATCATCGGATGGGGGTATGTTCCTGCAAGCCAGGTCCAGCTGCCGAAATGGTGATACTGCTGCCTTCCGTCGATTACCAGTTCCGGTGCCCGCTCTCTCAGTTGCTCGAGTATCCTCCGCGTCCCGTACCATTGCTGGTAGCTGCTTGACACTATTTTGTTTTCATCCTCCGGTTGATGTTCGTAGGCAACCCACCAGTGATCAAAAGAAAACCCGGTAGCTCCTGTAGCATCTGCAAATTCTATCATATTATCCACCAACCAGTCCTGGAAACTCCTTATTCCGGTATCCACAGTAAGGTATCCGCCCGGCTCCCTGTTATTGGCTGTAAGCCAGTCTGTCCATTCAGGGTTTTGCATAAACGGCATGGAAGGGAATACATAGGCCAGTAAGCCAACTTCTTTGGAAGAGGAGTAATCAATCAGGGTCTGCACGGATAGAGGGAGTGGATCGCCCGGGTGCCATTCTCCTTTCCTGAACTTCTGCCCCATATTGAACCAAAGGAGGTTCTCCCAACCCCATGCGTCCCTGTTTTCCTCAAGCGGAGCAACTTCACTGTTTGAGGGTGTGAATAGAATATGTTGCGAGCCAACTGCCGCAGCCTGGTCAATTATCCTCTTATATTCATCGATACCCTCCTGGGTTGCTATATCGATCTGGTAATCGTTCTCACACCATCCAACGTGTACCCGCACACTTTCCTTGGGGTCAACCAGTAAAAACTCCCTCATACATTGTGTTAGGGCATTGATCTCACCCATATCTATCCTTTGCCCCTCTTCAACAAAGGCATCCGGATCCTGAAGATATTTCCATTCGGGCAGCATTGAGGACCTGAGTGTATGTCCTGTGATATCTGTAAAACCAATACATAACCTGTCGGAGCTGAAACTCCCGTAGGACTGGTTCCATTGCATTTCAGGGGAGTATTGTACCCTTAAGGAATCATCCAAAAGCTCGTATTCCGAGAAAGGGTTCTGGACTGTCAAAAATATGCCGTAGCCGTCCGCCGGCCCGGACGGCTCCTCTAGGCGTAAAAGCAACCCATATCTGTTCTGGTCCAGATACAGATGATCGTAAAAATATTCATCCAGTGATGCGGAAAGCAGTTCAAAATGATCGACCGTATATTCATCATGATCTTTTGCATCAATGAATATCTGTTTTGAGACAAAGCGCCAGTTATCCTTCAGTTCATACCTTACCTCAATATTGTAATTGTCAGTTATATAAAAATATGATCTAGTTCCTCTGTGCGTATCGATGTTATCAGGGATCAACTCTGCAATATCATATAAAACGCCATCAATGCCCAGGGAAGACATATCGTTGTTGAAATTCACGTAGGCCCCGTGCTGTTTGTCATAAATCGACTCTATGCCTCTTTCGTTAAAGCCGACAATGATATTGTCGTTTTCAAGTGAGCTTTTTTCCAGCCAGTTGCATTGCACCAGCAGCAGGGCCAGCGATATAGCAACCAGCCCCGGGAGTAATCTTTTAAGTAGTTTTGTCATTGTTTGTGGTTTTGTTTATTACAAGCAGCCATAGCAGAGCTCTGCCGCTAAAGAATAGATTAGTTGGTTTGCAACAAATATAAACAAAATGAATAATCAACCAGGTATAATGACAAGGAGGATATTCTTGGGATCGCAAAGGGACAATTAGCGTTTCTCAATTATCACTTTTTTTACCGGAAATGTTCTCTCACCATAAACCTTAAGAAAGTAAACACCATTAGTCAGATCACCGGTTGAAATGCGTTTTACAATAGGGCCGGTTTCCCTGATTGGAATATGTTTTACAATCTGCCCCATCATATTTTGCAGTATAATAAAATAGCTGCCTGCTCCCCCGCTGTTGAATTCCACCCACAGCTGGTCTTTTGCCGGAACAGGATAAACCTTTAGATCCACTATTTCAGCCTCTCCAATACCAGTTATTTGCTCAAACTCAACCTCTATCTTGTGGCTCTCTGTTACATTAAAGAATGTGTATTGTCCCTCTCCGGAATCCCAGTTCTGTTCAGTCTCCAGGTCTATTGGGGAACCATCGATCTGAACGCTTGCAGTGCGGAACCCATCGTCGGGAGTAATGGTAAATGTCTGATCATTACCGTATTGAACTTCCACCTCACCGGATGGGTGTATACTGCCGTTCTCGCCTGCCTGGGCAGTGATTATCAGATTGTCCTTTTTCAGGGAGATACTCCAGATACCGCCATTTTTTGTTCCTGCATACAAAATTACAGGCTCAGACTGGCTTACTTTGAGCCGTGAGATTTCCATTACGCCCAGTTTATTATTGAATGGTTCCCAGCTTACGCCTTTATCAACTGACCTGAAAACACCTGCATGCTCTGTTCCTGCAAAAAGTGTTGGTGGATTTGTGCTGTTGTCGGCTTCAATTGCTCTCATACCGGAATATTCAAGCTGAAAAAGGCGAGTCCAGACCGCACCATTCCACTTCCAGATACCACCCATATCGTTATCTTCATATTCAGAGGAGGCAATGAAAAGGTTGGATTCAGAATCGACAGACATACTGTAAACATTATACCATCTGTCTCCCGGAGATATATTTGTCCATGTGGCCCCGGCGTCGGAGGATCTGAAGACATATCCAATCCGTTCCACTCCCATGTAAACAATATCGGGATCTGCCGGGTCTGATACAAAGCAAACCGGCCAGTTCCAGTTATATGTCTGATCCCAGGTGCTGCCCCCGTCAGTACTCCTTCGAACGCCTCCTGCGTATGAACCTTGATGCTCCTTCAGGGCAAGAATTATATCCGGGTTGCCGGGATGGATCCAAAGATCCTTCACCCTTCCGCTCATACTGTTTTCATCTACCCGTTCACCAGACGCTCCGCCATCATCGCTCCTGTATATCTTTCCGCTGTAATTACCGCCACAGCTGCCTATAAACATTCTGTCAGGATCATCAGGATCGACTGCAATGGAAGTGAAATTCTCCACAAAATGCGGAGCAAGGTCAATCCAGGACATGCCGCCATCCACAGTTTTCTGCATTGGGAAAAAACCTTCAACAGCAGCAAGAGCAGTTTCAGACTGCAAAGAATTTACATCAATATCCAGGACCATTGTATTGTCAAAACCTTTGCCCGATAAATGCCAGCTTTCAGCATGGTTTTCTGTTCTGTAGGTCTTACCGTCACTGTACCCCACAAACCCAACATCCGTGGAATTGGGGCTCGAAGCAATGCAGGAAGCTTCACGCCGGGGCAATCCGTCACTGATGTCAGCGAATGTCCCTTCCAGATAGTTGGCGGCTATAAGCGGGTGATCCGGATTATTTGTTCCAATTACAATCCATGCCGGGTCTTTCTGATCCACACTTAATGTCCTTGCAGAGCGGTATTCACTGTATGCCGGTATATAGAGCCCTGTCCAGGTATCTCCCTTGTCAGTGCTGCAGTATACAATATCACTGTAATCTGATCCTATTCCCTCAAAACCATCGGAAATAATGTAAAGGGTCTGTGGTGAATACCCCTCCGGGGTGACCACCAGTTCCATCCCCTTGTCCGGAGATGAAGTCCCAAGCTGTATGCCGGACCATGTCTGGCCGCCATCGGTGCTTTTCAAAAAGCCCCTGTATCCGCTCCATGCATATTTTGTACTACCAGTTCCAGCAAATATATTTGCAGAGTCCTCGGGATCAACAAGGATTGTATTTATCTGAACCATAAATTCCCCTGAATCTTCAGTATGTATTAACTCCCAGTTATCTCCCTTATCAAAGCTTTTAAAGATCTCACCGCTTTTTGTTCCAAAATAGACAGTGCCCGGATTTCCATAATCTACCCCTATTGCAGTTACCCAGGTATGATAGGTCTTATCCCATGTATCTCCCCCATCCGTGCTTTTGTAAAAGCCATCGTGGATATCAGCATTATATCCGGGAATTTTGCCGGCAGCGGCATATATAAGATCCTCATCTACCGGATCAGCTGAAACATCATTTATAGCAATGCCCCTCAGCCCGGCAAAGGACCAGGTCTCTCCATTGTCGGCTGACCTGTATACTCCGTAGGTGGTACCGGCATAAATGACACCGGGATCTGATCTACCAAACTCAAGGCAGGTTACATATCCCCCACCGGGTCCATTTGATATCCACCCCTCCCCCTCAGCAGAACTTTCCTGAAAGTTTGCAACACAGGTGGTGTTATGTGGAGGCATTGGAAAAACAAGACTTCTTCTTGTGCTCATAAATAAACCGTCAAGTGTGTCAAGTGTCCAGTTTATAAACTGAAACCCTTCATTCGGAGTTGCCGATATGGATACAAATGTCCCTGCCGCATAGTCACCCCCGCCCTCAACACTGCCATATCCGGGTGAATTGACCTGCAAGGACAGAGTAAAGGATCCCGGATGATTATGATCCCCGGGTTCTTCCTGCCACTGCAGGAATGGATAGGTGACACCATCCTCAATTAACCATATTGATCCAAAGTCCCAACCTGAGAAAGTAGCCTGCGACAGCAACTCGGTGGTGGTTTTTCCGACTCCTTCAGTGCTGGAGGATTGCCCGCTTGTCTGAATATCCCAGAATGAATTTTCGGTTTCTGCCTGGGAACTTCCACCCGTTAAACCACCTGCATTATTTCCCGGTTCAGTTAGTGCCACTTGGCCTGTTGAATAGGAGTTGGTTATTCGGCTGTTTTCTGCCCAGCCTATTAACCCACCTGCCCAATCCTGCCCTGAAACATCACCGGTTGCATAGGTATTTTCAACTATGGAATTTGATTCAATTGACCCACAAAGCCCTCCAACCGAATATCCATTGGCAGAAACATTTGAAGCAGAGTAACTTGTGTATATCGAACCGTTTTCTCTAATTAAACCAACCAACCCACCTGCCCAGTTGCCTGTTGCAGATACCTCACCTTCAGAATGACTGTTTGAAATTTTTCCGGACAATTGCACGCCCACAAGGCCCCCAATAGCGTCATTGCCACTTACCTCGCCTGAGAAATAGCAATTTTCAACCGCG
>SLKR01000098.1 GCA_007134525.1 Bacteroidales bacterium
AACCAGATAGTAATTTCCATCTGATAACCCCTTAATTTCAAACCTTCCTTCCTCATTAGAAATTGCCCCGGTTACCATCCCCGAATCAGCAGCATTGTGCAACACAACGCTTGCAAACATTAGCGGGGTATCTTCTTCGGCATCAAGCAGCCTTCCAGTTACAACACCTGTGGATTGCTCAGGCTCTGAAGCAAAGGCCTGGCTGAAGGCAAGTATCGCTATTAATAATCCAAAAATTATCTTCACTTTTTCATTCAACATTGTCGAACAATTAAATTATTTAAGCCTGTATTCTTAATCGTGTACATAAATATTGACAATAATCAGGGGGGAAAGTTTAATCGATATATATGCATCTCTAATTTTTTTCGACATGTTTAACATAGATTAACTATTTCCGAACCGCTGGGATGCATAGAGTCAATATTCGTATCTTTGCACAATATTTTGCAAATACTATGTCAGCTGAAAAATATTCGGAAGAAACCATACGGACCCTCGACTGGAAAGAGCACATTCGCCTGAGGCCGGGAATGTATATCGGTAAACTTGGCGATGGGGCCTCTCAGGACGATGGGATATACGTGCTGATCAAGGAAGTTATTGACAACGCCGTTGACGAGTTCATAATGGGGTTCGGAAAGACCATCGAGGTTACTATAGACCAGTCTGTGGTTATAGTAAGGGATTACGGCAGGGGTGTTCCGCTTGGAAAAGTTGTTGACTGTGTTTCGAAGATCAATACGGGAGCAAAATACGACTCCAAGGTTTTCAAAAAGACCGTTGGCCTCAACGGAGTGGGAACAAAAGCTGTAAATGCCCTTTCGCAGTCCTTCCGCATAGAATCAATCAGGGAGGGCAAGTCAAAGGCAGCAGAGTTCGCTTTGGGCAAACTTGAAAAAGAATATGAAGTAAGGGAAAGCAGCAACAGGACAGGGACCATAGTAAGTTTCACCCCTGATGACACTATTTTCGGCAAATTCCGCTTCATTGAGGAGTATATCGAACAGTTGCTGTGGAATTATGTATTCCTTAACAGGGGCCTTACAATTGTTTTCAACGGAAGGAAACTGCAATCCAAGAACGGGCTGATGGATCTGTTGTCGCGGAATATCGACACAGAGATCTGCTATCCAATAATACATATTCAGGAAGACGAACTGGAATTTGCATTCACGCACAGTACGAGCCAGTACAGTGAGGAGTACTACTCATTTGTGAACGGACAGCATACAACCCAGGGAGGCACTCACCAGGCCGCATTCAGGGAGGCCCTTAACAAGACTATACGGGAGTTTTACAAAAAAGACTTTGATGCCAATGACATAAAAACGTCCCTGATGGTAGCCTTCAGCATTAAAGTCCAGGAACCTGTTTTTGAGTCACAGACCAAGACCAAGCTGGGTTCACAGCATATGGAGCCAGGTGGGGCCACTATCAGGAATTATATTGCCGACATATTAAAGCGAAGGCTCGACAATTACCTTCACATTAACCCGGAAACAGCCGAAGCCCTGCTTAAGAAAATCCTTCAGTCTGAAAAAGACAGGAAGGATATGGCAAACATAAAGAAGCTTGCCAGGGAGAGGGTAAAGAAAGCGAGCCTGCATAACAAGAAGCTGCGCGACTGCAGGGTCCATTATAACGACAACCACCCCCAGCGGCTGGAGTCGACCCTCTTTATAACGGAGGGAGATTCAGCAAGCGGATCCATAACAAAGGCGCGAAATGTAAACACACAGGCAGTTTTCAGCCTGAAGGGGAAACCTCTCAACTCATACGGGCTTACAAAGAAGATCGTATATGAGAACGAAGAGTTCAATCTTCTGCAGGCTGCCCTAAACATAGAAGACAGCCTTGAAAACCTGAGATACAATAACGTTGTAATAGCAACAGATGCAGATGTTGACGGCATGCATATCCGCTTGCTGCTGCTAACCTTTTTTCTTCAATTCTTCCCCGATTTGGTCCGTAACGGCCACCTTTATATTCTGCAAACCCCTCTATTCAGGGTAAGGAACAAGAACACCACTCACTACTGCTATTCCGATGAGGAAAAGCACAAGGCCATTAAGTCATTAAGTGGTTCAGCCGAAATAACGCGTTTTAAAGGACTCGGAGAAATATCCCCTGACGAGTTCAGCCATTTCATTGGCAAGAGTATAAGGCTTGACCCGGTAATACTCCGCAAAGACATGAGCCTTACGGAGATATTGAGATTTTACATGGGGAAAAACACTCCTGAGAGGCAGCAGTTCATCATTGAGAACCTTAGGCCCGAGCTGGATATGATCTGATCACTTAAGGCTGAACTGATCCCAGTCGGCCCATACCCTGAACTTGTCCCTGAAGCTGTCAAGGCTGCACCTTGTAAGTTCAACAACCTCCGATAGCTCTTCACCGGGCATAATGGCTGATAGGTTTTCTCCCTTCGGGCTTATTACGGCTGAATCGCCTGAATAGTCAATATCGTTGTTGTCCCTGCCTATCCTGTTAAGACCTATTACATATGATTGGTTTTCAATGGCCCTGGCCATCAGCAACACCCTCCATACATGTGCGCGGCTGGCTGGCCAGTTTGCAACATTGATCATGCAGTCATAGGAAAAACCACTACCCGGATCATAGCTGTTACGGTTCCAGACAGGGAAACGCAGGTCGTAGCAGATAAGGGGCATTATCTTCCAGCCCCTGTATTCGACTATCAGCTTTTTGTTCCCCGCACTAAAGCGCTTGTGCTCCCCGGCAAAGGTGAACAGATGCCTTTTGTCGTAATAGCGGTAATCCCCCCCCGGGGGCATCCAGATAAGCCGGTTGTAGTAATTTTTTCCCTCCTTCACAATTAAGCTCCCTGTAACCACACACTCCTTTTCATCGGCCTTGTCGAGCATCCACTTCATGCTCAGTCCCTCCATGGGTTCAGCAAGCCGGGCAGGCTCCTGGGTAAATCCTGTTGTAAACATTTCGGGCAGTATAATTACGTCAGGAGTTGACACTTCACTGCCGGAATATTCGGGCCATCCGGCATCCATCTTCCGGGTGAACATTTCGAGGTTTTTCTCCGGGTGTTCCCAGTAAATATCAGACTGAAAGAGAATTACACTTATATTTTGCATAGTATCTCCGCGGCCTTTTTCAATGTTTCTTCTGATTTTGCAAAACAGAATCTTATGTAATGGTCGTTATGTCCCTTATTGTAAAAGGAGGTAACGGGCACTCCCGCTATCTTGTGCTCCTTTACCAGATATTCTGCAAACTCCATTTCTCCGCTGTCGCTGACTCCTTCATAGTTAAGCAACTGAAAATAAGTGCCGCCGGTGGGGGTAAACCTGAACCTTGAACCCTCCAGCTCTTTGAGGAAAAAATCCCTTTTTGCCTGGAAAAAAGGCCCCAGACCACTGTAGTATTTATCTTCCTTTAAAAACTCCGCTATCGCATGCTGAACAGGTGTATTGGTACAGAAAACCATAAACTGATGAGTTTTGCGAATCTCCTTCATAAGTACCGAAGGTGCGACTATGTAGCCCGTTTTCCAACCTGTGGCATGAAAAGTTTTTCCGAAAGAACTGCAAATCAGGCTTCTGTCGGCCAGACCGGGATAGCGGCAGAGGCTTTCATGCCTTTTCCCGTCAAACACAATATGTTCGTAAACTTCGTCACTGAGAATAATTATATTGGAGTTCTTTACCAGTTTTTCGAGCTGCCTGAGGTCTTCACTTCCAAGAATGCTGCCTGTCGGGTTGTTGGGACTGTTTATAATAATCATTTTTGTACGGTTGTTTATCAGCCGCCGTACCTCATCCCAGTCAATACTGAACTCCGGCCCCTTCAGCTTGGATGTTATAGGCATCCCCCCATTGAGCTTTACTGCCGGAATATAACTGTCGTAGGCAGGCTCAAAGATTATTACCTCATCCTCGTCCCGCACAAATGCAGAAATGGCGGCATAGATAGCCTGGGTAGCCCCTGCTGTGACCGTTATCTCAGAATCCGGATCATAATCTGCACCATACAATTCTGATGTCTTTCCGGCTATTGCCTCACGCAAAGCAGGAAGACCGGGCATTGGCGCATACTGGTTGTGACCTTCCCGCATATGTTTTGCAACCAGCTCAATTAAAACCGGTGATACCTCAAAATCAGGAAACCCCTGCGAAAGATTGACTGCACCATGATCATTTGCAAGCTGTGTCATCACGGCAAATATTGAAGTTGCAGTATTTGGCAGTTTACTGGGTACTGAATCAGTAAAGGATATCATTGCTGTTTATTTGTATGCTTTATAAAGCAGTTATTAACGTTATACAAGTATAAAAAATTGTAATTTTGTGCCGTATAATCAGGAGGCAAAAGTAAACAATTTTTGTCTGACCTGGCTAAATCAAAAATCTTTAAAATATGAAAACAATAGACAGTATAAGCTTTAAAGGGAAGAGGGCATTGATCAGGGTGGACTTTAACGTTCCACTAAATGACCGGTTGCAGATAACCGACGACTCCAGGATGAGGGCAGCGGTCCCGACAATAAAGAAGATCCTTGAAGACGGAGGTTCGGTAATTCTAATGTCGCATCTCGGAAGACCAAAAGAAGGCCCTGAGGACAAGTTCTCTCTCCGGCACCTTAAGGAGCATTTGGGGAAACTGCTTGGGCGCGATATTCTCTTTGCTGACGATTGCATTGGAGAGTCAGCCAAAAAGCTTTCAGCCGGTCTTAAGCCGGGGGATGTTCTGTTGTTGGAAAACCTCAGGTTTTACAAGGAGGAGACAAAGGGTGACAAGGAGTTTGCAGGTAAGCTTTCAGAGCTGGCAGATGTATACGTGAATGATGCTTTTGGCACAGCACACAGGGCTCATGCCTCAACAACGATAGTAGCAGGCTTTTTCCCTGATAACAAGGTATTCGGCTATATAATGGCAAATGAGCTCGCAAGCATCGACAAGGTGCTTCACGATACTAAAAAACCCTATGTGGCTATTATAGGCGGAGCCAAAGTAAGCACAAAGATTGATGTAATAGAGAACCTCCTGCAGAAGGCAGATGAAATCATAATTGGGGGTGGCATGATGTTCACCTTTATCAAGGCGCAAGGAGGAAAGATCGGTAAATCAATGTGTGAGGATGACTACCTGGAGACCGCGAGGAATATCCTTGCAAGAGCCAGGGAGAAAGGGGTCAAGATACACATCCCTGTAGATGCGGTTGTTGCGGATGAATTTTCTAATGATGCAAATACAAAACAGGTAAGTTCGGATAATATCCAGGAAGAATTGCTCGGACTTGATATAGGAAGTGAAAGTATCAAAAAATTCTCTTCTATTATTGAAAAGGCCAAAACAATCCTCTGGAATGGCCCCATGGGTGTATTCGAGATGTCAAACTTTGCAAATGGCACAAAGGCAATAGCAGATGCAATTGTCAGCGCAACCGGCAAGGGGGCTTTCTCCCTGGTGGGCGGAGGCGATTCTGTTGCCGCAATAAATCAGTTTGGTCTTGAGGAGAAGGTAAGCTATGTAAGCACCGGTGGCGGAGCACTTCTGGAATATATGGAAGGCAAGATCCTGCCGGGTGTACAGGCCATAAATGAATAATGTCAGGGCCGGGCTGTTATCTTTTTTACCAGTTTAATCAATACGGTTTCATCGACAGGTTTTGAGAGAAAGTCGTCAATGCCGGCCTCTTTAAACCTGTCGTCGTATTCTGTAAGTGCATAACCGGATATTGCAATTATAGGTGTTTTGCAGGCATTACCCTCTATATCCCTGATTCGCCTGGAGGCTTCGAATCCGTCCATTCCCGGCATCTGGCCATCCATAATTATAAGGTCATATTTCCCTTGTTCAAAAAGGTCAAGAGCCTGCCTCCCGTTACACGCAGTATCTGCTTCCCAGCCAAAGGATTCAAGCAACCTTTTCATATAGGTCTGATTAATTAACTCATCTTCGACGATCAGCAGGCGCAGTTTTTTTGCAGGATAATCCCCCCGGACATCCAGGCATGTTTTTGATAAACCGGGCACATCACATAACGGGAATGAAACATCTATCAAAAAGAAACCACCATCCTCAACATTAAAAGTTACTTCACCACCAATCCTGGTAACCAGCTGTTTGGCAAGATCTTTCATATTATGGTCAATTGCGGACCTCTCCCCTCCTTCCCCGCTGATCTTGAATTTCAAATATTCGGTTTTGTCATTTCCTGACAAATGACTGACTCCTAAATTTATTTCACTGTTTCCCTTACGCTTTATAGCACAATCAACCAGGTTGTTCAGTATCTGTTCCAGTCTGGCTTTGTCTGCAGTTATAACTTCAGGCAGGTTGCCGGCAAATTCTGTTCTAAAATCCTCTTCGTTTAAATATTCGCCTTTTGTGTAAAACGATAAAACCTCGCTGACAAGAGAACGCGGGTTGAAACTGCAACAGTAAAGGCGGGACTCTGAATTCCCGGCACCGGAATTTTCAGTGATCTGCCCTATTATTGCCTCGAGCTTGCCGGCAGACAGGAGTATTCCCTTTATATAATCTTTTTGCTCCGGGTCAAGAGGGGTTCTTTCAAGCATTTTTGCCATACCTGTAATACCTCCGAGCGGATTCCTGAGCTGGTGGTTTATTTTCAGCAGCATGGAGGCGGGCTGGCTAATTGTATCATACAGGCTGAGTATTTTACCGTTTCCTTCGCAGGGAAAACCACTTTTTCTCTCATCAAGAAGCCTCACAACAGAATTGCCAAGCTTTCCGGCAATTGCAGATGAGAACAGATCTTCCCTGAAAAAGGCATCATGGACCCCGTAACGTTTCAGATCTCTTATACTCATTCTGCTTTTCCTGTCAAGCAGCAGAATAACATCAATACTGAGTGAATTTTGCTCAAACGTCCTTAAAGCATCGGGAAACGAAATACCGGCCGAACCTGAATCAACTAAACATATACGTATATCACGATTGTTTGTTTTTTCCCACTCAACCAAATCGCTGATCCCGGAAAAATATTTCAGCAATAATCCTGATCTGGCTGTTTCGGACTTCAGGCGTGATATGATTGAACTATCTGATGATAACAGTACAACTATAAGTCCATCAGGTAAATGTGTATTAATTTTTATCATTATATACTCAATTTATATTCCCTGATCAGTATCCGGAACCAAGCAACTGAACCCTTCTGCTCAGCCACTCACCGTCTGTAAGTATATGCACAAAGTATAATCCCTGACCAATACCGCCTATAGCAACATGATAGTAATCCTGGCCGCTACCCCTCCCAGAATATACCAGGTTACCAGTAACTCCGAACACACGCACCTCTTCTATTTCACTGGCCGAAATTATTGTAAATCTTTCCCCGGCGGGATTTGGAAATATCCTGAGTTCTTCAACCCCGGCCGGATCTTCCACAAACAGAGCCGTCAGCTCAGTATCTTCTTCAGGCATGGTAAAATTATAGTAAGGTGAATCCGAGACCTCATTAAAAAATTCATCCAGCCAACGGTGAAATACATAGCCTGAGTTGGGGAGGGCTTCAAGCCTTACCGCCGTACCTTTGCTGTATTCACCGGGGGTAAATACCCTGCCTGCTTCCGGGGGGTCAGCATTCAATGACAGGCGGTATCTTGGCGTTCCCGAAAATACTGTCCTTGTTGTTATCTGAGAAAGACCTCCAGGGTAAACGGCCTGTACCCCGACTGTATAGCGTCCTTCAGGCAGACCTGTAAAACGGTATCTATTAGCTATTATGTCCTCCTCATAAGGGGTTGTAAGATCGTCAAGGTATATATTATAAGAATCGGGCTGATCCTTTTTAAAGCTGTCAAAGTCCTGTCTGACCAGGCCCGACCCCTCATCCTTACTACCATCCCGAAGCCAGGGGCCAAAATCAAATCCATAGGCCCTGACAAACAAATTATACCTGAAATCGGTATTGTTCATATCAGTAAAGGCATGGCGTTCGAAATCCGATGTAAAGAAATTTGTGCCGGACCGGAACTCTTGTTCGTCAGCTGCAATATAAAATGCTCCCTCTGCCCCAACTCCGACAAAAAAGCCTTCGGGGGCATATACTGTCTCAGGGAGGGTATACTGACGGGGATTGCCCGGCAAATTTGAAATACCTTCTTCTTTATATATAATATTATTCTTGTCTGGCATCCCGTTTCCGGTAAGCCCGAGTATTCTCAGGGTTACCTCATTCCCGCTTGAAGATGAGGAGAACCACTCGACGCTTCTTATCCAGGCATGCCTTCTGTGCACACCTCCGAATACACTGTTAGGTGCATCATCAAACCCTATGGCGGTAAATGGCGCGCCATCGCCATCGTGCCTGAAATCCCCAGCAAACCCCGGTGTATCCCAGGAAATTTCAATATATTCTTCATCCTGGTTGGCATATATCCTTTCAACTTCCCTGAAAGAGACTGAAAGGAATATATCATCCAGCACTTCGGTTTCAGGTGTCCAGATCACAGTGTCGTGGAAAACTTCATAACCCGGATAGGTTACCAGCAATCTGTATGAAAGCCCCGAGGGTATATCTGTTACTGTAAAAAATCCATCCCTGGTTGTAAGTGCATTGTAATACCGTCCGGAATGTGAAAAACTCACCATAGAGCCTTCAAGCCCTTCCCCTTCACGGCCTTCAGGGGCCACATAGCCGGATATGGTTCCCGTCTGAACGGGGTACAATACAAAATCCCTTTCAATAAGCTGACCTGCAGAAACCTCAAGGTTCTCTTCAAGGGTGTAAAAGCCCTCCATGGAGATCCGCAGCATGTGGGTACCTGCCGGCAGATATGGTATTGAAAAGCCTCCATCCCCGGTGCTGTATATCAGAACACCTTCCTCCCTTACCTCTATCCTTGCACCCTTTAAAGGGTTTCCATCAGAATCGGCAACCCTCCCCAGAAGCGTGTACAGAGCCCTGGTGCGGTAGGCAGACACAATATGCTTTGTTTCAATTATAGTCCGTGCATTGTTGCCATCAGTCACATGACCGGAAGGGGATTGCATATGGGTAACATCAGGGTTTGAGAAGTAGGGGACCCTCTGACTGTTTATACCGTCATCATACTGCTCACCTTCCTGGTATGCCATGACAGATACATACGATCTGTTGTCATAACCTGTCCATCTCCATCCCGCCGACCAGTTGTTTCCGGGCCAGTTATCCCACTCTGTAGGGCCTGGAGAGTCTTTCTGTTCCTTATGATGATGGGCGCCCATATTATGACCAAGCTCATGAACATGTGTAAGGGTCCATGATACCTGCTGTATCCTTGTAAGAGAGAACCCGAATCTGGGCCTGCCATCACTGTCTGCAAGCTGCCATGCCATACCACCTGAATCATACCTCCGGGGAAATATTGCAACAAGATCAGCGCTGTATGCATCCCTCAGATCATGGACCTCATCCATATAGCCTTCAATGGCCGCCCCCTCCGAGCCAAAGGGATTGAAGCCAGGGTACGCAGTTAACCTCCTCAGGTCGGTTTTGGCTGAATCCCCTTCAACATAATCAACCATATGTGTATGAACAAGCCTGAACGACAATCCAAGTTCACTGTTATCAGCCGACAGCTGGGCCAGTTCCATTGACAGGGCAATGCTGTTCTCTATCCCGCCCTCGTTAATCCCTGCCCATTCAAGGGCAGCCGGGGTATAAACTATCATGACGTCAACCGCTGCTTGATCATTCTTGTCTCTCCCACTCTTATCAACTTCCCTTATAAGCTCCTTTTGTTCGCTTCTTTCTGCGTCATTGGGAGGAGGGGGTATCATCTCAGGACAAGCGTCGAGTTTGTCCATGGCTGATTTGTCCATCTCCAGCATCAGATGTTCCCGGCTGTCCTGCAAACTTATAAGCCTGTAAATTATGCTGCCTTCATCGGGCAAGATTGTTGAAAGGCTCTTATTGCCGGTTGTGGAAATAATAAAGCTCCCCTGGCCGGGCTCGAAAATGCCGGCCCTGATAATAAAGGATCCGTTTATATTTGTATGGACATTTTCAACCCTGGCCCTTAGCAGAATGTCAGGAAAGAGGTTAAGCGAGATGGTGTCTCCTGCCTGGGTGTTCTCAGCCCCGGTTCCAGTAAACCTCTCATTCAGCTTTACAACGGAATGCCTCAGTACCGCATCCCGGTTGTCAAGTTGATGCAGCTCACCTGATTTTTCTCCTCCGTGAAACAGTAAAAGAGAATCGTTGCTGACGGGTGATCCGTTAACCCGAAAACCAGCCAAAATCAATAAAAATGCAAGATAAAGCCTGTAGTATAACATAAAGAGGCAAGCTGCCGGTTTATTCTGTAACGATAAATATACACAAAATAAATTGCAGGAAGAAGCAAATAGTTTGCCGGCATTAAGGTTTATTACAAAAGGATGATTTTACACCCGGGTGGCACAATGTTTGATTGATATATCGTACTTTTGTGTCCATGTGTATTCCTGCAATATGTGCACAAAACGAATTTTATCCAAGAAAATTTAAAATACAAATATTGATGAAGAGTCTGACTGTCTTTGCCGGAATTGTCATTTTTATGCTTTTCTCCTTCACCTCCTGCGACCTGCTTGACGTAGATGATCCCATGGAGCCCGATGAGGAGATCCTGGAACGCCTACCCTATACCCAGTACCTGGTTGCCTTCTGGAGCGGAACCGACCAGGGGAGGTTTCCCCTCCAATGGATGCAGCAACTAAGCGGCATAAGGGGAATGCATCTGCAGGTTGACAGGTACAATATGAGTGCAGAGTTTATGGATCCGATATGGAACCTCTATTATCACTATATAAACGATAATATCTTCCTGACAGCCGAACTTGCCCAAAAGGTGGATTCAAGGGCATACAGGGGTATTACAAGGATACTTAATGCCTATAGCCTTGGAATGATGACTGACGCCTGGGGTGATGTGCCTTACAAAACATACCCCCGTTATGAGGACCAGCAGATACTGATATTTTCAATACTTGAGCTTGTTCAGCAAGGCATTGAAGATATCAAGGCAGCAGGAAATGGTGCCGGAATGAAACCCGGCCCGGCAGAAGATTTAATATACGGGGGCGACCTCGACAGGTGGGAAAGGGCAGCCAACCTTATAAGGTTAAGATACCTTCTGCGCTCGGCAAATTTCTCAGGTAACTACAACACCCTTTTACCCTATATTGAGTCCTACAATCTTATGCAGGGGAACCAGGACAATATGGTATTTGAGTTCCCGGGTGGTGACAGGGTAAACCCCCACTACCATTTCGATATAAATACAAACAATACAAGGGCAGGAAAATTCCTTGTCGAATTGATGAAGGAAACCGGCGACCCAAGGCTGCCGAAATATTTCAGGACAAGCTCGCATGAATATATCGGAAGTGAGCCAGGGCAGGCCCTGCTCACTGCGTCCAACATCGCAAATTCCTTCAGGCAGGAGCTGGCCCCAATAGTACTTTTATCGTATGCAGAACAAAAATTCATTGAAGCGGAGGTATATTACCGTACAGGTAATCACCCGGCGGCTGATCTGGCATATGAAGAAGGTGTCAGGGCATCCCTGCTGCAATATGATGCAATTGATGAGGAGTGGGAAGCAGAGCATGCATCGATACAGGATGTTAGCCTGGAGCAGATAATCACGGCAAAGTATGTTGCACTTTTCCTCAGCCCGGAAGTCTGGTCAGATTACCGCCGTACCGGGTATCCACGGATAAACCCATATAATCATGAACAGGACGCGGAGGCAGAGATACCCAGAAGGTTTCTCTATCCCAGTGATGAAGTGTTCTTTAATTATGACAATGTTCCTGCGGATGTGGATATTTTCACAAGGATTTGGTGGGACGCAGCGCAATAGTGGAGTATGACTATTCTCTGATACATCTCACCGACATTCCTCCTACCCTGTAGTAGTTACCTGTGAATATACCCTCATCATAAAAAAGAAGTGCTTTTCCGAAAATGTTCTGATGTGAGCTCGACCAGTAATAACCCCTGCTTCCCTGGTCATAGAGCACCCCCTTATCGTCCCTTTTTCCAGCAGAAGGAAGCCTTAGCACCGACCCGAACGCATCAGCACCATCCCCCCATTCACCGTGGTCCATTGCACTCTGCCATTCTTCTATTGCAGGTACCCGCCACCCATCAGGGCATGGGTCGGCGGCAGATACGCTCCCGCTACCCAGAAGCCAGCGGGCAGTCCACCCATTATCAGAGCTCCAGTCGAATGGATACGTGTATTTTACTATATAGTCGCCATGACCGGGTTGCTCACCGGGAGGCGAAAGCACGGGTGTCAGGCTGCTCGATATATTTTGATGTCCATCTCTTTCACGTCCCCACTGAAACAGGCCTCCAAAAGACGATGCATCTTTGGCCGAGACGGCTCGCCTGGCAGCACCAATATTCCTGTCGAGCCAACAGCGCCCGGCATATTCAACAACATCATATCCGGCCGGTGGATTAACGCCATCGCAGGGACCTCCGGAAGTTGTGGTAAAAAAGGCGGGTTCACTAAATGAATTACCGGCACTGCTTTTGGCCCAGGCAGCATAAACATACTCTGTTTCAGGATCAAGCCCCCCGGCAATTACATCATACCTGCCAACACCTCCAATTTCTATACTGAATTTATCCCCACCGGAAATATTATCAATATCACGGGAGATAAAAACGCCGGCTTCACTAACTAGCTTGCCGCCATGCCT
>SLKR01000085.1 GCA_007134525.1 Bacteroidales bacterium
CGGGGCCCTGTGGAGTTTAACTTCCTGGGTCTGAAGCTTACAGGTTACGGCTTTCTGGTCTTTCTGATTATCTTTCTTCTGGGATTCTTTTCGGGCTGGATGTGGTCGTATCTAAGGGGGAGGCAAAGAAGGCGGGACGAAAAGCAGCGCCACGAGCTTGAAATCAGCTGAGTTTATCCCTGTAATCCTGGTAAGAGAACTGCCTCAGCAGTTCAAAGCCGCCCTCCTTTCGGAGTATTCCTATTGAAGGGTGCTTGACCCCGTTGAAAAAGGTGGTCTTTACCATGGTATAGTGTATCATATCATCGAATATGATCCTGTCTCCGGGCTTCAGCTCTTTATCAAAGCTGTAGTCGCCCATTCCCATATAATCTCCTGCAAGGCAGGTTGCCCCGCCCATGCGGTAAGCCGGCCTGTCCTCACTGGCATCAGTTGCGCCAAGTATACGCGGCTTGTAGGGCATTTCCAGGCAATCCGGCATATGGGCAGAAAAGCTCACATCCAGCATTGCAATGCGGATGCCTTTATTTATTACTATATCCTGAACTGTGGATACCAGGTAGCCGGTCTGCCATCCCACGGCCTCGCCCGGTTCCAGTATCACTTTCTCCAGGTTCGGGTAGCGCTTTTTAAATGCCTTCAAAAGACCTGCAAGGTGTTTAACATCATATCCCTCACGGGTAATATGGTGCCCCCCGCCCATATTGAACCATTTGCACTGCCGGATAAGCGGGCCGAAGGACTTTTCGACCCTTTCCAGTGTGCGCTCCAGCACAAAGGAGTCGTTCTCGCATAAAACATGGAAGTGAAGCCCCTCAATTCCCCCGGGCAGGTCATCCCCCAGCTGGTCGCGGGTAATACCCAGCCGTGAACCCGGCACCGCCGGGTTGTACAGATCGGTCTCAACCTCAGAGTACTCCGGGTTTATCCGCAGGCCAGCCGATACCGGCTTCCCGCAGCCACTGAGCCTGCCTTTGTAATTTTCATACTGCGAAAGGGAGTTGAAGCTTATATGGCTGCTGTACCTCAGGATCTCGTCAAACTCATCATCACAGAACACGGGAGCATAGGTATGGGCCTCGCAGCCCATCTCCTCATAAATCAGCCTTGCCTCGTGCAGGGAGCTGGCGGTGGCCCCCATAAGATACCTCCTGATGCGCGGAAAGGTGCTCCACATGGCATAGCCCTTCAGGGCGCATATGATGTCAACACCCGCCTCCTGCTGCACCGCATCCAGTATCCTGAGATTAATGTCGAGCAGCTCCTCGTCTAAAACGAAGCATGGTGAGGGAATGCCTTCAAATCTGTCTGTCATATGCAATACTTTTCAACAGGGAGCGGCTCGTCAATACGTTCGTGCCAGGGCAGCCCGAATTCGGGCAACTTTTTCATGAATGGGTCGGGATCGAACTCCTCAACATTGAATACACCCTTGCCGGTCCACTTGCCGGTAAGGCCCATCATAGCCCCTATCATTGCGGGCACCCCTGTTGTGAAGCTGACCGCCTGCGCCTTCACGTCACGGTATGCTTCGGCATGGTCAGAGTTGTTCCACACATAATAAGTGCGTTTTTTCCCGTCCTTTACTCCCTTTATCTGACAACCGATGGAGGTCTGACCCTTATAGCCTTCGCCGAGGCTTGAAGGCTCGGGCAGCACTGCCTTGAGGAACTCAAGGGGCACTATGTCTACCCCCTTGAAATTAACCGGCTTGATGCTTGTCATGCCCACATCCTGCAGCACGTTAAGGTAGGTGATGTATTGCTTTCCGAAAGTCATCCAGAATCGTGCGCGTTTAAGGCTCGGGAAGTTCTTTACCAGCGACTCCAGCTCTTCGTGGTAGAGCAGGTACGACTCCCTCTCCCCTATTCCGGGGTAATCAATTTGTCTGTGTATCTCAAGGGGCCTGGTCTCCACCCATTTGCCGTCTTCCCAGTAACGGCCATTCTGGGTTATCTCCCTGATGTTTATCTCCGGGTTGAAATTGGTGGCAAAGGCCTTGCCATGGTCGCCGGCATTGCAGTCGACTATATCAAGGGTGTGTATCTCGTCAAAATAGTGCTTGGCAGCGTATGCGGTAAACACCCCTGTCACTCCCGGGTCGAAGCCGCAGCCGAGTATGGCCATTATCCCTGCATCCCTGAACCTGTCGTGATAGGCCCACTGCCAGCTGTATTCAAACTTGGCCACATCCCTTGGTTCGTAATTGGCAGTGTCGAGGTAGTGGGTCCTGGTTTCAAGGCAGGCATCCATTATGGTAAGGTCCTGGTAAGGCAGGGCCACATTCACCACCATGTCGGGCTTGAACTTGTTTATCAGGTTCACAAGTTCGGGTACATTATCGGCATCCACCTTTGCGGTCTTAACGCGGTCGCCCCCAATATCCCTTGCTATCTGCTCGCACTTTTCAAGGGTGCGGCTGGCAAGCATAATGTCAGAAAACACCTCCGGCAGGCGGGCAGCCTTGCGTGCTACCACATTACCTACGCCTCCGGCTCCGATTATCAATACTCTACTCATATCTTGCTGGGTTTTTGTAACAAAAATAATAAATCCCCGCAAAGAACATATAAAAAAGATATATCACCTCCAGAACAAATTACGTGATCTGCGGCAGCTAATCCCGTAAATGCACTCCATTGAATACCAGGGATATCAGCCCCCGCAACATAATATATTTTAGTTGTTTTATACTATCATTACGAGTTTATGACTTATGCTTTTTAAGAATCCTCTTAATGCCTTTTTCGACTCCCCGGCTATTAAGAAGTTCATCAATAATTTTTTGCAGATCGGTATGTGATAGTTGCCCTTTATGCTCTATTCCGCATGAATCATTTTTTTCTCTTAAAAAATCTATGGTTTCACGCTCCACATGATTACAGTCTACATATGAAACTTGCTGCAGGCCATTTGAAGCATTTGGTTGTAGCATAACCAATGATGTCAAATGGTATTTTACTTTTTCAATATGCTTAAGCCTTTTTTTCCATTGCGTAGTAGTTGCACGCATGGTTACCATCTCTTCTTCCTCTGAAACATCAAGAATTATAAAATAGTGTGGTCTCTTATCCTTATTAAGTATCTCGGGAGCCTGAAAATAATATACTGCTCCTGGTCTTAATTTAGTACCGAATAAGTCTCTTTCTGATTTGCTCATTTATGTATAATAATTTGTATCTTTGGTAGCTATTTATTTAAAGTAAATCGCTATTGTAAAGATACTGCCAAAATGAGTGGGGACTCCCTGCTTATTATTAACAAAAACGGGAAGTTATTAACGAAATAAGTGTTAAATATTTTTCTTAATTTTATTTATA
>SLKR01000064.1 GCA_007134525.1 Bacteroidales bacterium
AAATGACCGGCCTGGTAAATTTTAATTCAAAATGACCTTAACAGATAGTTAATTTCAATACCATAGGAACAGCCGATAAAAAAAGTCATCAGAAATACCCCTCTTTTTTTCTGTCCTCCATCGCTGCATCAGAACGTTTATCATCATAACGACCGCCTCTCTCCGTAACACGCGTGGCGGCAATTTCAACTATTATATCCTCAAGTGTATCGGCAGTGGAAAGGGTCACACCGGTACAGGTAATATCTCCGATTGTACGGCATCGGACATCTTTTTCCTCAACCTTCTCACTTTCCCTTAACTGCATAAAAGGTGCCCAGGCAAGCCATACACCATCACGGTTAAACACCTTTCGTTTATGAGTAAAATAGAGGCAGGGTATCTCAATGTTTTCCATAAAAATATATTGCCAGACATCCAGTTCGGTCCAGTTACTTATGGGAAAAACCCGGAAATGCTCGCCCATCAGTTTACGCCCGTTGAAAATGTTCCATAGCTCGGGTCGCTGGTTCTTCGGATCCCACTGGCCAAACTCATCACGATGTGAAAAAAACCTCTCCTTTGCACGTGCTTTCTCCTCATCCCGGCGACCTCCACCCATTGCACAGTCAAATTTGTGCTCCTCAATCGCATCAAGCAATGTAACAGTCTGCAATACATTGCGGCTGGCATTCACACCTTTCTCCTCCACTACCCTGCCGTTATCAATCGAATCCTGAACCAACCTTGCAATGCACGTGGCACCCGCTTTCTTCATTAATTGATCCCTGAAATCAAGGGTTTCCTGAAAGTTATGCCCCGTATCTATATGAAGCAAAGGGAAAGGCACCTTAGCCGGCCAGAATGCTTTCCTTGCAAGATGGAACAAAACTATTGAATCTTTCCCTCCTGAAAACAGGAGAGTCGGACGTTCAAACTGTGCCGCCACTTCCCGAATTACAAATATTGATTCAGACTCCAGTTCACGAAGATGATTTATTTTCAGGTCTTCCATTCCAAATAATTTCTGATGTGACAGACTTCTGTTTTGTGGCTCATTGCAGGAACGATGAACCCAAAGAACGAGTGATCAGAGCAATTCCGGATTTGTTGAATATGCTGCATATGTAAAATTAGAAAGCTACAAATTTAGCATAATTAAGCAGTATATGAAACAGGTAAAAAAAAAAGCGGCTGTCATTCATTATACATGAATGTCAGCCGCCATTTAAACCGATGAAATTTCAGGGTACTGATAATTCAACTGACATTATCAACCCTGTATTATTATGGATACAATATCAGTTTACTCCCGTCCTGGTATCCCACCACATTTGATTACCCCACATGTGGTTTACAATCCCCTGCAGTTTGGGGTTAATATTTGCACTGTTCAGGTTTATTTCATCCACAGGATAGGGGTACCTGAACGGGGGCCTGTTATGTTGCCCCAAATAGGGAGAACCGGGTGCATGCTCCAGCAGCGGAACATCGGTACGCCTGGTTTCAGCCCAGGCCTCATTGCCGTTTTTGAACAATGCCAGCCACTTCTGCAGGTGTATCTGATCCATATCACCAGTCCATGCCACTCCGGGTTCCTGTATATAATCGTCAAATCCATCCAGGTCATATTCATCAAGTGAGGCTTCCACGCCAGCTTCATATGCCTGCTGTGCAGTGACGCCACCTGTGTTCCAGCCTTTTAAAGCAGCTTCTGCAATCATAAACTCAACCTCGGCATAGCGCATTATAGGTGTAAAACCATTAGGGACATCTCTGAAAATAACTCCAATCCTGCTTATATCAGCAAGTGCAAAGGTTCCGTCTATAGCCCCCGAAACAACGCCCCTGTACTCACCGTCACTTGATGCGGGCTTTGCATATACAGGCAGGCGCGGATCATTATGGTCAACCAGTATATCAATAAGAGTTTTACACATACCATGATCATCCCGGTTGTCTGAATCCACATTCCAGGGATCCCTGAAGGTGCCGGTTGGCTCCCATCTGAGGTATGCATTATCGGCATTACTCTCCATTATGGGATATGTTGCCGGTGCACCAAGGATCTCTTCAATATGCGTCCTGGCGACATTTGGAGCTACGCCCGACATTCTGGTTGCTATCCTGAGCCTCAATGAATTGGCAAATTTCTTCCAGCCCATCATACTGCCTCCAAACAGGACATCACTGGTCCCTATGCTATAAGCAGGTGCAGCTGTGTAAAGGCTGTTTGCCTCTTTTAACTGTGCCAGCAGGTCGTTATAGATCGATTCCTGTGTGTCATAAGCCGGGTTGGTAACTCCCTGATCACCCTTTGCTGCCTCGCTATATGGAATATCTCCAAAACGATCGGTTGTTTGCTGGTATATCCATGCCCTTAGTGTCATAGCAATGGCTTTGTAGTTTGGATTTCCACCCTCGCCAGATTCCCTGGCAATGATCTTCTCAAGGTCATTTATATTATTATATGCCACCGACCAACGGGTATTGACAACACCGCCGCGGAATTGATATCTTGCCTCGTCGATGTACTGGATCTTACCAAGATGGTTGGCCCACGAAGATGGTTCATTCATGTCACCCCATGCATTTGAATTGTTCTGGTTATAGAACCGGATAACATTTGCGAGAATGTTTATCGATGGAGCTTCAACCGGGTTGTTCGGATCGGTGTTTATCTGCTCGAAGTCCTCGGTGCAGGATACAACAAAAGCTGTCAACCCGATCATTATGGCTGTTATTATTAGATTCTTTCTCATAATTTAAGATTTTTAAAAGCTAAGATTAATTCTGAAACCAAGGCTTCTGCTGGAAGGTATCTGGTATTGCTCGAGCCCTACTCCTGTATTGGCAGTTCCAAACCCTGTTTCCGGATCAATGTTGATATTGTTGGATTTATGAGTGTGAAGCAACGCAAGATTTCGCCCAACGAAGGAGATCCTGGCACCTTGCAGGTAACCTATCCTGTTAATTACAGTCTGCGGCAGATCATAACCTAAGGTCAGTTCCCTTAATTTAATAAATGATCCGTCGATAATTGAATTCTCCTGGTTGCCCCAGAAATCCATGAAATAGGTCTGTGCAGGAATTGCAATGTCATTTTCAACACCACTGCCTACGATGAATCCATCGGCATCACGTACAATGGTTGTTCCGTCATAGGAGGCCACAACTGCTCCCCACTGGGATAAGACATCTTTCCCGACAACCAGTCCGTTCTCTCTTATTCCGCCTTCGGTGGTGAACTCGGCAACACCCGCATAACCGCCAAACCAATGGGTTACACTGAATATATC
>SLKR01000153.1 GCA_007134525.1 Bacteroidales bacterium
CGCAGGCGCGACAAAGAAGCAGGGTGCGAGGGATGCCTCAGGATAAGTGTCGGAAGTGAGGAGGAGAACAACCGCCTGCTTGAGGTATGGCAGTCTTATGGACAAAAAGTCTTAGAGCAACCGGAGACCGGAATACGAAAAGACAATGCACCCAAAAGGAGGGGCGGCATAAGGAGGAAAACCAGTGAAACAGATATTACTGTAAAGATGGACCTCGACGGTAAAGCCTATTCAAACATCAGCACTGGAGCAGGTTTCTTTGACCACATGCTGGAGCAGATCTCCAGGCATGGGATGATAGATCTTGAAATAATTGCCCATGGCGACCTCCATGTGGATATGCACCACACCATTGAGGACACGGGGATAAGCCTGGGCAAGGCACTGGTTAAGGCACTGGGAGACAAAAAGGGCATAGGCAGGTATGGGTTTTCACTGCCTATGGACGAGAGCAGTGCAACTGTTTTGATAGACCTCGGAGGAAGGGCTTACCTTAAGTGGGAGGCAGAGTTCAGTACAGGAGTGGTAGGCGGCATACCTTCAAGTATGTTCAGGCACTTCTTCCGGTCGTTCGCTGAAGCCGCCTCATGCAATCTTCATATAAAAGCCGGCGGCGAAGACGACCATCACATAATAGAGGCAATTTTCAAAGCTTTTGCCCGGACCCTCAGAATGGCTGTAAGGCAGGGCAGCTCTGACAGCCTGCCTACAACTAAAGGCCTTTTGTAATTAATTATGCAAACCACGATGAAGCAAAACATTAAAATAGTCCGATACGGGGCCGGCAATATAGCCTCTGTAGTAAACGCACTGAGCAGGCTTGGCATTGATGCCGGACTGGCCGCCTGTCCGGCAGACCTTGAAAAGGCCGATAAATTAATTTTCCCGGGGGTCGGACATGCGAAACCGGCAATGGAGTCGCTGAAGCTAACGGGCCTGGATAGGGCACTGAAGGAGTTCAGCAGGCCAGTTCTTGGCATCTGTCTTGGGATGCAGCTTATGGCATCAAGTTCTGAAGAGGGTAATATGAAGGGCCTCGGTCTGTTCAACGTAACCATTAAACGATTCAGTGGCAAAGAAAAGGTCCCCCATATGGGATGGAACAGTATCCGCGGGCTGAATGGCCCTCTGTTCGAGCGACTAAGCGAGGAAAGTCATGTTTATTTTGTGCACAGCTACTATATGCCCCGGACAGATTTTACAGCAGCCTGCTGCAGTTACGGGGTAGAATTCTCGGCTGCCGCATGGCGGGATAACTTTTTCGGGGTGCAGTTTCACCCAGAAAAAAGCGGGTATACAGGTGAAAAAATACTAGAAAACTTTATCAACCTATGATAGTAATCCCAGCAATTGACATAATGGACGGGAAATGCGTAAGGCTTCTGAAAGGCCGGTTCGACAGTCCGACAAGTTACAGCAAAGATCCAATGGCAATGGCCAGGGCATTTGAGGATGAAGGAATAACAAACCTGCACCTGGTCGACCTTGACGGGGCACGGGAGGGAAAACCCTCAAACCTTGCAACACTCAGGGATATTGCCGGAAAAACATCACTTAAGATAGATTTTGGTGGTGGTGTGCGAAGCCCCGAGCTTATCGAAAGAGTCCTGGAGTCGGGGGCTGATAAGGTTAACCTCGGTACCTTCCTTTTTTCTTCACCACAGCTTCCGGGCGAACTGGCTGAAAGATTCGGAACGGAAAAACTTATTGCCGCGATCGATATCGACAATGGCATGGTTTCACTCAGGGGTTGGCAGGAAAGGTCAGTGATACCGGCAGAAAAGGCATTTGAGGATCTTCTTAAGCAGGGCTGGAAATACTTTTCAGTTACTGACATCAGCCGTGACGGCACAATGCAGGGAGCTGACCCTGAGTTTTACCGGCCACTGGCAGAAAGTTTCCCTGAGGCAAAAATCACAGGCGGTGGAGGTGTGGCAACTGTTGAAGACCTCATCAAATTAAAATCATGCGGTCTGTATGCAGCAATTACAGGCAAGGCTGTTTTTGAAGGTACTTTGAGCCTCAAGGATATAGCAGCCATAAACAATAAATAAATACAACAAAAAATCACAATAAATATGCTGACAAAAAGAATTATACCATGCCTTGACATAAAGAACGGGCGGACGGTAAAAGGAGTAAGCTTCGTAAACCTGCAGGATGCCGGCGACCCTGTTGAACTCGCAGCCCGCTATTCCGGGGAGGGCGCTGACGAACTCTGCCTGCTCGATATTACTGCCACACTGGAAGGACGCTCAACCTTTATAAAAGTTGTTGAAGAAGTGGCCTCGGCAGTTTCGATACCGTTTACCGTTGGAGGGGGTATCTCCAGCGAAAATCAGGTAGAGGTTTTATTATCCAGGGGAGCCGATAAGGTATCAGTAAATACCTCAGCAGTAAAAGACCCGGATCTTATTACGCGCTTGTCAAAGGCTTTTGGCAATCAGTGCGTAGTTGTGGCAATTGATGCCCGTTTTACAGAGGGGAAATGGCAGGTGGTAAGCCACGCAGGTACCAGGGCAACAGGTATTGCAGCGGAAGAATGGGCAAAAGAGGTTTGTGACAGAGGTGCCGGAGAAATCCTGCTCACATCTTTTACAGCTGACGGAAGTCGCAAAGGATTCTCACTCGATATAACCTCACAGATATCAAACTTACTTCCCATTCCTGTTATAGCATCCGGAGGAGCCGGAAAGCCTGCTCACTTCTATGATGTGTTTACAGAAGGAGGAGCAGATGCAGCGCTGGCTGCCGGGATATTCCATTATGGACTGGTAAGCATTGAAGAGGTAAAATCATATCTGGATAAAAAGGGTATCGCAGTCAGGTTCCAAGGCTGAAAAACCCACTATATATACTGAATATTAACTGATTAATAAATAATACCAAATGAATATTGATAATCTGGATTACGGAAAGGGTGGAGGTCTTATACCGGTTATAGCCCAGGATATAAAAAGTGGCAGGGTGCTAATGCAGGCATGGATGAACAGGCGTGCTGTCGACGTAAGCCTGGAAACCGGCAAACTCACGTTTTACAGCAGGAGCAGGAATAGTTTATGGACAAAGGGGGAAACCTCCGGCAACTACCTGCTGGTAAAGGAGCTGATCCCCGACTGCGACAAAGACTCTCTGCTTGCAAAGGTAGAACCAACTGGTCCTGTTTGCCATACAGGCAGCGACACCTGTTTCGGAGAGGAAAACCCCGTCAGGGGAGCGTCAGCAGGTCCTGATTTTCTGCTCCAGCTCGAAGATCTTCTGAAGCAGAGAAAGGGAGCAGACCCTGAAACCAGCTATACATCGAAGCTTTTTACCAAAGGTCTGAAAAGAATCGCAAAGAAGGTAGGGGAAGAGGCCGTTGAGCTGGTTCTGGAGGCAGAGAACACAGACAACCAAAGGTTTACCGAAGAAGCTGCGGACCTGCTATACCACCTTGAGGTTCTGTTGCTTGCTAAAGGCCTTGGTATATCAGATGTGATCGATGAGCTCAGGACTAGATACAAAGGCTGATAATTCACATGCCTTAAGGCTCAACGCCCACAGACTTTCTGCAGCTTTGTCGCTGCGGGCAACTGCAGATGTACGGGCTTGTTTACGTTTTACAAAATACTCTCCGCTTATGTCATTGACATCTTCTGAAGTAGCGAGGTATATGGCCGTATCAGCTCCTTTTTCAGGTGGTATCATGAACACCCCCATGGGTTTTCGGATAAGGGCAGGCAAGTTTTCAAAAAGCCTTGTTGACACCAGGCCGGGGTGAAAACAGTTGGCAGTAACCCCTTTGGCCTCCAGCTCCTTTGCCAGTTTTCGGGTAAACAGGATATTGGCCAGCTTGCTGCCGGAATAGGATGCCATACCCATCCAGCCATTCTTGCTTTTAAAATCTTCATATTTCGTTTTCACACCCCGGTGTGCAGTACTCGAGACAGTAATTACCCTTGAGGGGGCACCTTCGATAAGATGACCGGTCAGAAGACTTGTAAGCAGAAAAGGAGCAAGGTGGTTGACCGCAAAATTCATTTCAAAGCCATCTTCTGACATTTTTTGTCTTGTTTCCCATATTCCTGCATTATTTATCAGAACATGCAGCTTAGTGTGCCTTGAGCTGAATTCTCCGGCAAATTTCCTTATTGATTTAAAAGAGTCAAGTCTGCAGTAATACAACTCCACTTCCCTGTTTCCGGAGTCTTCCATTATCTGTTGTTTCACCTTACGTCCCTTTTCCATATTTCTTACAGGCAGCACAAGTCTGGCACCACGCCGTGCCAGTTCAAGCGCTGTTTCAAGGCCTATTCCGGAGCTTGCTCCTGTTATAAGAACTGTTTTCCCATCAAGATCCATATATTGATTATTTTTTCAAAACCGTAAAAGTATGAAACATAATATAGCTTTAATTGTTTGAACAGTTAATGAAACCAAATATTACTATGATACTGTTCTTTGCATTTGTACTGCTGATATATTTGCTCGGTAATTATTACGTCTTTGCGAGAGGACAGCAGGCTTTGCCGCAGGGAAGCGGAATAAAGACAATTTACGGTCTGGTATTCTGGTTCCTTGCAGCTTCATTTGTTGCCGGAAGGCTTACCGAAAATGTCAGCCCGGGTATACTCAGCGATGTCCTTGTCTGGACAGGTTCATTCTGGCTGGCAATCATTCTGTATTTTTTCCTTGCAGTATTGCTGATAGACATCATAAGGATCTCTGCCAGGGTCTTGCCTGTTTCAATGGAGGCAAGCTGGATCTTTGGCAATAAGGCCAGGGTCTATATTATGGCAGGCATTATTCCGGCAGTACTCCTGATTGTTGCAGGGGGTTTTATAAATTCCCGGTATCCCGTGGTCAGGAATATTGAGATAAACATTGGGGCCAAAGTGGGATTTAATAAAAGGCCGGTAAATGCAGTTCTGTTGTCTGATATTCACCTTGGAACAATTGTGGGCAAGAGACATCTTGAAAGGATTGCAGACAGGGTTATGCAGCTGGAGCCAGATATAATATTCCTTGCAGGTGATATCCTGGACGAAGACGTTGAACCTGTTATCAGGCGTGATATAGGAGAAGCACTGATCAGAATGAAGGCACCACTCGGTGTCTACGCAGTAATGGGCAACCATGAGTATATAGGTGGTGCTTCAAGGGCGGCTCGATATCTGAAAGATCATGGTATCATACTGTTGCGCGACAGTGTAGTACTGATCGAGGACCTGTTTTATTTAATAGGGCGGGAAGACCGCGATAAAAAAAGGTTCGGAGGAGAGCAGCGTAAACCGCTTGCATCCATTTTGGAAAAAACTGATCAGGAATACCCGGTGATTGTAATTGACCACCAACCCTACTCACCTGAAGAGGCCGCAATGGCAGGGGCTGATCTGCAACTTTCAGGACATACACATCACGGACAGCTTTGGCCGCTAAATTACATTACCAGGGCAATTTACCCGGTAAGTCACGGCTATGGCCGGATTAATGGGATGCATCTGTATGTGTCAGCCGGGGTCGGCACCTGGGGGCCTCCGGTACGTATCGGGAACCGACCGGAGATTGTGCATATAGACATAAGCATAGGCAAATGACTCAATATCTGACCGTATCATCTTCAGCCTGTGATGTTCTTTCCTTTTCTTGCTTCTTTTTGCCAAATATTCTCGCAATCAGGCCGCTTAAACTGCTCAGCAAGTTATAGGCAGTTTTGATCCCCCTTGACATACGTTTCAGGCTTGCGAACAAGCTAAAAACCTGAGTGGCGGCCCGTATACTTTCAGTCATCCTGCTCTCTGCCAGCAGAGATTCATATCTCAGGCGTGCCTTTTCAACTCTGATGTCCTCAAGGCTCTTTATATTTCGAAGGGTCTTATCCATTTTTCAGGTCTGTTTTTCCTTACTACCTCTCCTTTTCCTCATCTTCATCAACAATGATACCCAGAAGCATCCGGATAGAGGCCCTGCCGAATATCCGCTTGCGCCATGCAATCATCACAAGCAGAACGATAAAGTATACCCCGCCTACTATCAGCATACCCTGCCAGTATGAGCCAAGCAGACCGCCAATATATATTGATATGGCACCTGATATAAATAATAAAGCGAGCACACCGGCAAGCAGGAAGAATATGCCGGCCATAAATATACTCACCACCTTTACCGCTTTCTCGAACGCAAGGATCCCGAAATAGGAGAGCTTTGTCTCGAGATACTTTTGCAGGTTATCCCTAAAAGAGGTAATGTGTGATAATAGTTCTTTGCCATCCATGCAGAGGGGCCCGATTAAGATTTGTTCTCCTCAGGAACTGACCTTTTGATCCTTGCCTTGGCATCTTCAGTCTTGTCCGATACGAAATGCTTCAGGTCATCAAGTTTTTCATTCATCTGTTTTGCCAGTTCATCAGAGTACTCCCTGCTCTTTTCCTTCAGCTTATTGCGTGTTTCCTCGCCCGAACCAGGGGCAAAAAGCAAACCTGCCGCTACACCAACTGCTGCTCCAAAAATAAAACCAAACAAAACTTTTCCGTTAGAAGCGCTCATAATATATATATCTTTAAATTAAACAATCGATTAAGGCAATCAAAACACAAAAATTCCCTTAACTTTTAACTATATAACAAAGATAAGCAAAATATGATCAAAAAGCAACCGGATAATGCCGGGTGATCCAAGCCGGGCAAACTTTTTTATTTTTGCTCCGTATAAATTATGAAACAACTATATGACCACAAAGAGTCTGAAAGTAAATTACAACCTGGTAGAGAGTTCTGATCATTTGCCCGTGGACGAAAAGAAGCTGGTTGAGGAGGCAAGGGCGATGTGCGGGAAAGCATATGCCCCTTATTCTGCTTTTTTTGTCGGAGCGGCAATTCTGCTTGAGAACGGTAAGACGGTACTGGGCTCAAACCAGGAGAATGGTGCATACCCCAGCGGGCTTTGTGCAGAAAGGGTCGCTGCTTTTGCAGCTTCCTCAATGTACCCTGGTATTCCCATGAAAAAAATAGCGATAAGTGCACGCACAAACCGCCAGCAGGTAAGCGAGCCGGTTTCGCCATGCGGAGCCTGCCGCCAGGTATTGCTTGAGTATGAGACACTTCAAAAAGGCCCTATGAAAGTTATCCTCAGTAAAGAGAGCGGCAGTGTTATCACAATCGAGAAGGCCGGTGACCTGCTTCCGCTTTCATTCACTGGAGAACAGCTAAAAAAGCCAAATTAACAGTATAAGTATGCAACTCCTGACCAGACTGACAGCAATACTCTTGTTTATTTCGCTACAACCAGGCAATATCAGTGCCCAGCATAAGTACGCATACCGCATATTCGACAGCGAAGGCAGGATTTCGGCATTCCCGCAAATGCTGGCCGCAGCAGGACAAACAGATGTTGTTCTGTTCGGTGAGCTTCATAATAACCCTATAGCACATTGGCTCCAGATTGAGCTGAGCAGGAAACTGCTCGACACATTGGGTGGATCACTGTTACTTGGTGCCGAAATGTTTGAAACCGACAACCAGCTACTTATTGATGAATATTTCGCCGGAATTATAACTGAAAGCAGTTTCAGGTCAGAGGCAAGGTTGTGGAATAACTATGAAACCGACTACAGGCCACTTGTTGAGCTTGCAAGAGAGAACGGTATTCGCTTTATTGCTACAAACATTCCAAGGCGCTATGCTTCACTGGTCCACAGAGAAGGACTTGAGGCTCTTGATTCACTTAGCCCGGAAGCTGGATCATATATTCCGCCACTACCCGTCCCGTATGATGAAACACTGCCCGGCTACCAGGCTATGCTGGAAATGGGAAACATGCCAGCCCACGGAGGGGAAAACCTGCCAAAGGCACAGGCCGTAAAAGATGCCACCATGGCCCACAACATCATCCAGAACCTTACCGGTCATGATGTTTTTCTGCATTTCAACGGTGCATACCATTCCAACAATTATGAGGGCATTGTCTGGTATCTGGGGATATATTCAGACCAACAGTTGGATATAGTAACAATAAGTACCGTTGAACAGGATGATATTTCACGTCTTGACCAGGACAATTTCGGCCTGGCTGATTTCATTATCACAGTTACTTCAAGCATGACCAAAACATACTGATCACCTTGACAGCAGCCTGAAGCATCTGCCCGGCATCGCCCTGACCACACCCTTAAACTCAAGACCAAGCAAAATGGAGGTACACAACCCGAGATTGAACCCGGTCCCGGCCACAATTTCATCAATCCCGGACTCACCATTTGAGTGCAGATAATCAGTTATCACCCTCTCTTCCCTTGTAAGAACCACAAAAAGCCCTGTTTGCCTGCCCAGTTTTTCTCCCTGTTTCCAGTTCATTATGTACTGCATATCCCTGGCAGACTCGATCAGATGTGCCTTATTGATCCTGATAAGTTTGTTGCACCCCTGGCTGTACCTGTCATTTACCCTCCCGGGAAGTGCAAACACATCCCTGTTGTAAGAGTTAGCTAAATCGGCCGTAATCAAAGCCCCGCCGCTAAGTGCAGCCTCGATTACAACTACTGCGTCAGCCAGGCCCGCGATTATACGGTTTCGCCTTGGGAAGTTCTCACGCGCAGGCGTTGTACCTGAAATAAATTCTGTTACCAGCAGGCCATTCTCCATTATACTTCCGGCCAAACCACTATGCACACGGGGGTATATACGGTCAAGTCCGTGACCGAGTACCGCCACCATGGGAAGGCCAGCTGAAGAAGCAAAACGATGGGCACAGGCATCAACACCATAGGCGAGTCCACTAACTATCACTGCGCTGAACTCTGTAAACTCCCCCACCAGGCGTTCACAATTGTCTCTGCCATATTCCGTCATTCTCCTGCTCCCAACAACGGCCACCATCTTCGGATACTCAAGACAATCAAGCTCTCCTTTGATGTAGAGTAACAGGGGCGCATCATGGCACTGCCTGAGTCTTTTGGGATAATTATCATCAAGGAAAAACAATGCCCTTACACCATTGTTACCAATGAACTCCAATTCACGACCAGCCCTTTCAAGAAGCTCACGGTTTTTTATTGAAGATACAACATTCGCACCTATACCAGGTAGTTTGATCAGCCTGGAAGAGGATTCACTGAATACCTCCCCCGCGCTACCGCATGTTGAAACAAGTTTCCGCGCAAGCACCGGACCAAGCCCGGGAACCAGGGTAAGCGCTATCTGGTAAAGCAGTTCCTTATCCATTTACTTTGTATTTAATGCTAATTTATTGCTTTAAGACTTTTTTAAAAGCTTCTTTTCTCCGGGCGGGCCCAAATTAAACCGGAATGGTTAATGATGATGTACGGTCAACATTTTTTATTAATTTCGCCATTAAACTCATTGCAGCAAAATGGCTAGGCAGGAAGACAAGATAATCGGCCGGCGGCTGAAATCATCCTATATTTCAACGGTAGTAAGCATTACCCTGGTTCTGTTCGTACTTGGGCTGCTGGGCCTGATAATACTGCATGCACAAAAGCTCTCCGAGCATGTCAGGGAAAGTATTGCGGTATCTGTATTTATCGACAATGAAGCCAGCCAGTCAGACATAGAAACTCTCCAGGAGTCGATAAACAACATGTCAGGAGTAAATGAAAGCCGCTACATATCACGCGACGAAGCAGCAGAAGACCTCATGCAGGAACTGGGAGAAGACTTCATAGACTTCCTTGGCTATAACCCACTGTCAGCATCCATAATGATAAGGCTTCAGGCTTCATATGCCAACCCGGACAGCATGATGATAATTGAGGAGAAACTTGGCGGATTCGGCATGATTACCGATATCGACTACCAGCAATCACTTGTTCACCTTGTGCATGAAAATGTAAGGAGGATTGGTGTGGGACTGCTAGCATTCAGTGTTCTTCTGCTTATTATTGCCTTTGCCCTTATCAACAACACTATCCGCCTCAGCGTATTCTCAAAACGCTTCCTGATCAAAAGCATGCAGCTGGTAGGTGCCACACAGGGCTTTATACGAAGGCCTTTCATCCTAAGGGGCATGATCCAGGGAGTAATAGGTGCGCTGATAACCATACTCTTACTGTCGCTGAGCCTGTATGCCGGCCAGAGGCAGATCCCTGAACTTACTATGTTTTATGACACAAACAGGCTGCTCATACTATTCGCCGGGGTCCTGATGCTTGGCGTACTGATCAGCTGGATATCAACGTATTTTGCAGTAAGGAAGTATCTGAAAATCAAAACAGACTTTTTATATTATTATTAATATGGACAAAAAACAAGGAAGTGTTCTTCTGTTTGATAAACACAAGTACGGATTGCTGATTGCAGGGCTGGTGGTAACGGCCCTGGGGTTTGTGCTAATGATTGGGGGTGGCAGTGAAGATCCCGCCCATTTCAGTGAAGAGATATTCAGCTTCAGAAGGCTGACCCTTGCGCCAATACTCGTACTGGCCGGATATGTTATACAGATATATGCCATTATGAAGAAGACAAGCAATACCGCCGAAAAGAAAAAGGGGAAATAAGCAGGTTTGATTATGAACTGGCTGGAAGCATTGATACTTGGACTTCTTCAGGGGCTTACGGAGTTTTTGCCCGTCAGCAGCAGCGGACATCTGGAACTTGGAGGAGCCCTTTTCGGGCTGGAAGACCCACATGATTTCTTTACTTTCAACATAATTGTGCATGGTGCCACGTTTCTCAGCGTTGTGGTAGTATTTCACAGGGATATCGCTTCCCTGCTGGTAAACTTTTTCAGTTTCCGCTGGAATTCAGATATGAAGTTTACACTTCTTCTGCTTGCCTCTGCAGTACCAACGGCTATAGTCGGTCTGCTTTTCGAAAAGCAGATAGAAAGTATATTTGAGGGCAGGATTGCTTTTGTTGGGGCAATGTTGCTGATTACCGCCATACTGTTGTTCCTTACCCGTTTTGCTCCAAACAATAAAAAGGATGTAAAACTAAAGAGTGCACTTGTTATAGGCCTGGCGCAGACACTTGCAGTGTTGCCGGGTATCAGCCGAAGCGGAGCAACCATTAGCACGGCACTATTTTTCGGCATTGAACGAGGGCAGGCAATACGATTTTCATTCCTGATGGTACTTATACCTATTTTCGGCGCCAACTTTCTGAAACTGCTCAGGGTGTCAGAACAGGCAAGTGCAGGGGCCACAGACGCCCTTCCATTGATAATCGGAGCAATTACCGCCTTTATAGCCGGTATTGCAGCCTGCAGGTGGATGCTTGATATTGTCAGAAGGGGAAAGATTGAGTATTTCTCCATTTATTGTCTTATTGCAGGCATTATTGCCATAATTGCAGGTAGCGTATAGGTCATATGGCTGATATATCAGATGCTAACAGGCAGGACTTTATTAAAGGCAAAGTACTGCTGGTCGACAAGCCTTATAAATGGACATCCTTCGATGTTGTGGGCCGGATACGCTCTGTTCTCAGGCACCGTCTCGGAATTAAAAAGATAAAGGTCGGGCACGCAGGCACCCTTGACCCCCTTGCAACCGGTCTTTTAATAATTTGCACCGGCAAACAGACAAAAAAGCTAGAACAGTTCCAGGGTCTTGACAAGACCTATACAGGAACTTTTTTCCTTGGCATGACATCACCCTCTTTTGACCTGGAAACAGTTCCGTGCAACCCCAAAAGCACAGACCATATTGATGAGACGCTTATAAGAAATACGGCCTATAGGCTGAAAGGCATTCAGATGCAAACGCCCCCTTTATACTCAGCCAAGAAGATTGAGGGAGAAAGGGCCTATACCCATGCCCGCAAGGGGCTCAATACCAAACTAGAACCAAACAGGATAGAGATAAAGGAGTTTGAGATTACCAGCATAGAAATGCCTGAGATTAGTTTCAGGACAGTTTGCTCCAAAGGTACATATATCAGAGCCCTTGTGCGCGATTTCGGAGAACTTGCCGGATGCGGGGCCTACCTTTCTTCACTAAGACGAACACATATAGGAACCTACAAGGTGTCGGACGCAATATCACCTGATGACTTCGCAGGGATACTGGATTCGCTGCCCTCCGGCTGAAAAAGCAAGATTGCTATTGACAAGGCCCTATTAATGTATTATCTTTGCAAGCCTTTCCGGTATAAGAGTTAAATGCCAGTTAGTCTTTACTTTAATTCACGATAAATGAAACTATCCAACTTTAAGTTCAATCTTCCTGTTGAGCTGATTGCCGAGAGGCCATCCTTCAGCAGGGATGAATCCCGTCTTATGGTGGTTCATAAAAAGACAGGTGAAATTGAGCACAAGGTATTCAAAGACATTCTTGAATATTTTGACGACGGTGATGTGATGGTCGTAAATAATACAAAGGTCTTCCCGGCCCGGCTTTACGGGACAAAAGAAAAGACCGGTGCCCGAATAGAGGTTTTTCTCCTCCGGGAGCTCAACAGGGAAGCCCGTTTGTGGGATGTGCTGGTTGACCCGGCCAGGAAGATCAGGATTGGCAATAAACTCTATTTTGGAGAAGACG
>SLKR01000024.1 GCA_007134525.1 Bacteroidales bacterium
AAATAAAACAATTGTTGGCATAGGTTCATATAAGCCAGATTACAGGGAGTTTCCGGAACAATTATTCAAACAGGCAGATATAATATTTGTAGATACCGTTCACGGGAAAAGCGAAAGCGGGGATCTGGCAACCCCAATAGAAAAAAACTGGATATCAGAAGATATGATTTATCCTGTCAGTGATTTATTAAAAGGGCAAATTACATTAAGCAAAGGCAAAACAGTATTTTATAAAACAGTTGGTTGCGCATTATTTGACCTGTTTGCTACGAAACTGATTTATGAAAAGCAACAAAACGGGTAAGGTTTTGTGGCCTTCGAATTGGTTTATAATGATTGATTAATTATTACAAAATAAAAGAAGATTTATGTATATATCGTTATGGTTATATGGTTGAACTAAAAAAAGCGGAGCTCTCTTCTGCAAAATTCAATACTTACAGAAATAAATCCATAAAAGTATGCTAAACAAAAAAAGCCACTCACAATAACGCTGTAAGTGGCTGTTTTTCTGGTGACTCCGCCAGGATTCAAACCTGGAACCTTCTGATCCGTAGTCAGATGCTCTATTCAGTTAAGCTACGGAGCCGTTTTGAGAGTGCAAATATAGGTCTTTTTTGCTTTTTGGCAAAAGCATTCATGGTTTATTTGCCGGGTTTCATGGCTGAGCCAGGTATTATCCCTTTGGATGATTTTGTTACTGATGCGTATGCCTGCTGATAACCCTCATAAGAGTGGTTTTGCCCCATTGACCTAAGTATCCTTATGCGCTCATCAAGGGGAGGGTGGGTGCTGCTGAGATTCCTGAGTCGCTGTCCCTTCGGTTTAAGTGGGTTTGCAATATACATAGGAGCCATGGCCTTGTCTGCCACCTTAAGGTCATTTGTCGATCCCGATAACTTCTCCAGTGCTGAAGCAAGCCCTTCTGGGTACCTTGTAAGCCTTGCAGCAGAAGCATCCGCAAGGTACTCCCGTTTCCTGGATACTGAAAAATAGAGGAGCCTTATGGCTATGGGTGCGAGTATCGAAAACAGAATTGCAATTACAAGAATCAGAGGGTTGCCTCTTTTGTTTGACTGTCTGCCTCCTCCCCGGTACATTGCGCCGTAAAGCATACTGCGCATGAACATATGAGAGAGGATTGCAACGGTACCCACCATAACCGTGGCCAGAGTCATATATCTGATGTCACGGTTCAGAATATGCGATACCTCATGTGCAACCACACCCTGAAGCTCATCCCGGTTCATTAACTTCAGAAGCCCTGTTGTAACCGCAACCACGCTTTTTTCAGGCCTGATGCCCGAGGCAAATGCATTTGGTGCCGGGTCATCAATCACATATACCTTCGGAGTTGAAGGCAGGCCTGCCGATATTCTCATCTCTTCGACAATATTGTACAGCTGAGGATATTCATCCCGGTCAGCTTCCTTTGCATTGCTCATTCTCAGCATTATCGACTGCCCTGAAGAGAATGCGACAATCAACATTATGAAATAGACAACAAATGCAATGACAATGCCTGACAGGCCTGCCTGCGGGTCAATTGCCATACCTATTGCATAGCCCAGCATTACAAGTATCACACCCATCAGCATGAGCAGCAATAGCGATTTTCGCTGGTTTTTACGAATTATCTCCCACATTTTTTTCTTGCTTATAAATAAATCTGAACAGGTCAGAATGATACTTTTGGAGCCTTCCTTTCGGAACTGTCTTCAATCTCGAAAAACTCACGTTTCCTGAATCCAAACATTCCGGCAATTATATTTGTTGGGAACATCTCGGTTTTGTTATTGAAAAACAGTACCTGATCATTGTAGTTTTGTCGAGAAAACGAGATCTTGTTCTCGGTGGAGGTAAGCTCCTCCTGCAGAGCAAGGAAGTTCTGGTTGGCCTTCAGGTCGGGATAGTTCTCAACAGTTACCCTGAACTGCCCCAGGGCTGAGGAAAGATTGCTTTCGGCCCTGGCTTTGTCTGCAACACCTGATGCTTCCATTGCCTGCGAACGCATACGTGTTACATTTTCAAGGGTTTCCTTTTCATGTTTCATGTATCCCTTGACCGTTTCAATGAGGTTGGGGATAAGGTCGTACCGCCTTTTGAGCTGGACGTCTATCTGCGACCAGGCATTCTTTACCTGGTTTCTAAGCCTTACAAGGCCGTTATACATGCTTATAAGTGCAATAAAGATGATAACCGCAATTACCAGAATAATTATTAATGTTGTGTTCATGGTGCTGAATTTTTTTAAAGTGGCTCAAAGATACTTATAATGATTTTAGATAAAAGTATTGTAATTTAAAAAAATATGGTCTATTTTTGTATTAGATTGTTTATAAAGATGAACCAGAACTACCGTATATACTCCGTAAAATGTTGTTGCTATCTATGCAGCACAGGGGAGGAGTATAATCGCGCAGTTTAAGAACTACTGGAAAATTATTCATATAAAGGCCCTTCCCTGATACAACGGGGGAGGGCCTTTTTTTAAAATCAGGTACTATGTCAGCAAAAACAAATCTGCCTGCAAAATCAAGGGTAATTGATTTTACCAGGGATGTATGCATTTTTCTATTCCCGGCAGTGGAAGGCGGGGAGAAAAATGCAAGATCTGTGAGTGGTGTCAGCCGACAGCTGGATAAGCTTATAAAACCACTTGGCCTTTATGACAGGGACGGCAGAAAGAAGCTGGTGCATTCCTTCTGCCTCACCCTGCCTGTGATAAAAGAACGCCTGGATGCCGATGCCGGATTCATTGCCAGCAATGACCCGGCTGCAACTGGTGTTGACGAGGTTGTAATGACCTATCCCGGCTTTCTTGCAATTATGGTATACAGGACTGCCAATGCGCTGCACCGCCTTCAGCTTCCCCTTATACCGAGGATAATGACCGAATATGCCCATTCACTGACGGGTATAGATATTCACCCCGGGGCATCCATAGGCGATGAGTTCTGTATTGATCACGGCACCGGTATTGTTATTGGCGAGTCGACAATTATAGGGCGCAGGGTCAAGATTTACCAGGGTGTCACCCTGGGTGCACTGAGTGTAAAGAAAGAGCATGCATCAACCAAAAGGCACCCGACCATTGAGCATGACGTTGTGATTTATGCCGGAAGTACGATCCTTGGAGGTCAGACCGTGGTCGGACACCACAGCATAGTGGGGGGTAATGTATGGCTGACTGAAAGCCTTCCCCCGAAAAGTTTAGTATATCAGCACACAAACAATATTATTAAAAAACGTAACGGACAAACTATTTGAAAAATGAAAGCAGAAACAATTCTTGAACTGATAGGAAACACCCCCCATCTGCGCCTTGAGAAGCTTTTTCCGGGGCACCAGGTGTGGATAAAACTCGAGAACACAAATCCCGGAGCAAGCATCAAGGACCGGATAGCACTTGCAATGATAGAAGATGCTGAGGAGAGCGGCCGGCTAAAACCTGATGGCACAATTATCGAACCCACCTCTGGTAATACCGGTATTGGCCTGGCAATGGCCGGGGCTGTAAAATCCTACCGGGTAGTCCTGGTTATGCCTGAGTCGATGTCGGTTGAAAGGAGGAGGATACTTGCAGCATACGGAGCAGAGCTTGTCCTTACCCCAAAGGAAAAGGGCATGAAGGGTGCGATTGAAAAAGCCAAAAAGATAGCCTCAGAAACGGAAGGCTCGTTCATGCCCATGCAATTTGAGAATATGGCAAACCCCCGCATCCATGCACGCACTACCGCAAAGGAGATACTGGACGACTTTCCGGGTGGCTTCGATTATCTTATAACCGGGATCGGTACCGGGGGACATATAAGCGGGGTAGGGCAACAACTTAAAAGCAAGTCCGGTGATATAAAAGTAATTGGGGTTGAGCCTGCGCTTTCACCTGTATTGAGCGGAGGCGAACCTTCTCCGCATCCTCTTCAGGGAATTGGTGCAGGATTTGTACCGGACACCCTTGATACCGGAGTGCTAGATGAGGTGGTTAGAATTGAGAAGGAAGAGGCCTTTTCTATGGTCAAGAAAGTTGCAAGAACCGAAGGTCTTTTTGTGGGAATCTCCACAGGGGCATCCCTTGCTGCTGTCAGCAAGAAACTGGAAAAAGAGGATAGTGGGAGACGTGTACTTACTTTTGCCTATGACACCGGCGAAAGGTATCTCAGCGTTGATGGGCTCTGGTAATCCGCTCGCTGATTTCCTTCACCTCACAGAACAGGTCCTCTAAATTCATTGTAAGCAGCCTGCGGTTTTCCATCAGCAGTTGCCCGTCAACGATTACGCTTTCTACATCACTGCCCCTGAGGCTGTAAACTATCAGGGAGTAGATATTATATAGCGGCCAGGCATGCGGCTTGCCGAGATCAACTATTATAACGTCAGCCTGTTTACCGGCTTCGAGGGATCCGGTAATGTGATCTGCCCTGAGCAGGCGTGCACCTTTTATGGTTGCAAGTTCAAGCACTGTGCGGGCATCCATGGCGGCAGGATCGCCTGTAGCAAGTTTGTGGGCAAGTGCAGCTGAACGAATTTCATCGAACAGGTCGAGGTCGTTGTTGCTTGCCGCACCGTCAGTGCCTATCCCTACCCTTATGCCTGATGCCAGCATTTCGGTAACCGGTGCTGTGCCGTTTGCAAGCTTCATATTGCACTGGGGATTATGTGCTATCCCTGTATTTGTTTCAGCAAGTATTTTTAATTCGTTGTCGTTCAGATGTATACCGTGAGCAGCTACCACATTGCTGCCAAGTACACCTTGTTTCTCAAGGTGTTCAACAGGCCTCATTCCGTATTTCTTAAGGATGATATCCACCTCCCAGGGTGTTTCCGACAGGTGGGTGTGGAACTGAACCCCGTATTTGTCGGCAAGCTCCTTGCCGGCGCGGTATAACCAGGTGCTTGCGGAGTAAGGTGCATGTACAGCTACACCAACATTTACCCGTGGGTGGTCTTTCCATTTCAGAATAAGGTCTTCTGTATATTCCAGGACCTCTTCAGCTGTATTGCCATTGTGCTTTGGATTATCCATAAGTGCACCGGAGAGTATTGCCCTTATGCCGCTTTGCTCAGCTATTTGGGCCATTTCGCAGGCATAATAGTACATGTCGTTGAAGGTGGTCGTACCGCTGCGTATCATCTCGGCAATTGCCAGCCTTGTTCCTGTTGCAACTGTTTCGCGTTTAATGAATTTCTCCTCAAGCGGGAAAATATGATCGTACAGCCATTTATCCAGGGGCAGATCATCGGCGAAGCCCCTGAAGATATTCATCGGTGCATGTGTATGTGCATTAATCAGCCCGGGCATAACCAGTTTTCCTCCGGCATCAATAAGTTTTTCTGCATTATATCTGGCTGATATATCAGTGGCTTCACCAACTTCCAATATACTGCCGTTTACTATAGCCACGCCACCCTTGTCGATTATCCTGTAAGAGCTGTCCATTGTCAGTACCATACCATTGATAATGACAAGGTCTGCATGAAGATTCTCTTTTATATCTTCCATTAATCCCGCTGTTTTGTGATTAAAGACAAAACTACAAAGAAAAGTAAACCGCATTATAATGCAGCAGAACTGAAAAATAGTATTTTTGCTGAATCTAGTCTAACGATTAAATACGCTATGGAAACAACGGATTATCAGATAGGGGCAAAAGTTGAGCATCCTCAGTTTGGAGTGGGGGTAGTAACAAAGAAGTCACTTACAACAACCAGGGTGTTTTTCCTGCACAAGGGTGATAAGGATATTGCAAACAGCTTTACAGGACTGAAGCTTATTGAGGATTCACATCTGCCGGAAGGTGGTGATAAGGGGCAGATAAGCCTTTCAGACCTCGAGAAGGTGTTTTCAGGGGTCCTGAGGCGCTATGCTGACTTTCCGGAAACTGTCGAGATCGGTGACCGCTGGAAAAAAGGCATCCTGATTCTCAGACCCGGTTCGGATCAGCTGAAAGCCAAGGAGATACCCATTGACAACTTTTTCAAAAAGATAATACTCATACGTGACCGGCTGAGGGTACTTGAGCAGCGTATCAACTCCAATGAAAGGCTGGGTGAAGAGGAAAAAATGAACCTTCAGCAATATATTACACGTATATATGGATCACTAACGACTTTTAATGTTCTGTTCAAACACAAGGAACAGTATTTTGTTGGCGAAAAGGGAGAAGTATAACAGGCAGAAGTCATTTGTTATATTTTACCACCGCCTTCTTTTTCCAAATTCCTGTGCGATAATATATATATGCGGCGAGCCAGCCGAAAATCCAGGCTATAGGTATTCCCCACCATATACCGTCAGCACCGTAGCGCAGTGATAAAAAGTGAGATATCGGGATACGCAAGAACCATAAGGCCACGAGGGTTATGAACATGGGTATCAATGTGTCTCCTGCCCCTCTCATTACGGCTTGTGTAACAAACATCGAAGAGAAGACAATGTAAAATGAGCTAACAATTGTAAGATAGCTGTATCCGATTTCAATAACTTCCGGGTCGGTGGTGAATATAGCCATTAGCTGGCGTCCAAAAAACCAGGCCGCAGCTGTTGCCGTTATCGATATTGCAGCAGTCATCCCGAGAGTTGTTAACAGGCCCTGGCGCACCCTTTCCGGCTTGTTGGCTCCAAGGTTTTGCCCGACGAAAGTTGTCAGGGCCAGGCCGAAATTCATGGCTGGCAAGGCCGCAAAGGAATCAATTCTCCAGGCAATTGTATAGGCTGCGATGGTATTTGTGCCAAAACGGTTTACAATGCTGATAAGTGCAAGCATTCCGAGAGACACAAAGGTATGTTGCATCCCGGTAGGGATCCCAATTTTCAGGCTTTTAGTGAATATGTCCCGGTCAAATACCAGTCCCCGGAGGGTGAACCTGATGATTTTATGGGTTCTGTTCAGGTAAATAATGGAAAGTGCAAAGGCAATTCCCTGGGATATCACGGTGGCAAATGCAACCCCTCCTATACCCCAGCCAAATACAAGGACGAACAGCAGGTCGAACCCGATATTGAGTATGGTGGAGATTATCAGAAAATATAGCGGTGTGCGCGAATCACCCAGACCCCTGAGGATTGCGCTGGTTGCATTATAACCGAACATGAGTACAAGACCTGCGGCAAATATGCTGAAATAAATGGTAGCATCAGCAACAAGGTGTTCTGGAAGGCCTATGAGCTGCCATATGTAATCAATCGCCAGCAGGCCAATAACTGTAAGTGCAATGGAAGCAAAGAAAAGAAAGACAAATGCAGTGTCGATTGCCCTTTTAACAGAATCGTAATCCTTCGCGCCATAATACTGTGAAATTATTATGGTAGTACCTGTGGTGATCCCGATTACAAGGCTGATCAAAACGAAGATAACAGGAAAGGAGGCCCCGGCCGCAGCTACAGCATCTGTACCAATATAACGGCCGATTATTATTGTATCCACCACATTGTAAAGCTGCTGGAATACATTTCCCAGAAGCATTGGCAGGGCGAACACGAATATTTGTCGGCCAACCGGCCCCTTACTCAGATCACGCATTTGCGGTTTTTTGCAAATTTAGGTTTATTTCCGGTCAGAACAATAATAGTGTTTGCCACCGGGTAAAGGTTTAAAATAGTCTTGTATATTTGTAATGAGCATACCTGTATATAAAAATCATATATAATGGATATATCGGTTGTGGTACCCCTCTACAATGAGGAGGAGTCCCTTCGCGAACTGGTGGAGTGGATTGCAGCTGTGATGGAGGAAAATGGATTCAGTTACGAGATCCTGCTTATAGACGACGGTAGCCGTGACGGATCATGGACGCGGATTGTAGAGCTTTCCGGTGTCCATCCTGAGGTTAAGGGAGTACGCTTCCGCCGCAATTACGGAAAGGCGGCAGCTCTCAACGAAGGCTTCAACAGGGCCTGTGGGGAAGTTGTAATAACCATGGACGCTGATCTTCAGGACAGCCCCGGGGAGATACCCGGCCTCTACAATATGATAAAAAAGGATGGTTATGACCTTGTAAGCGGATGGAAGAAAGACCGGAAGGACCCATTGTCAAAGACTCTCCCCACAAAACTCTTTAACCGGACAACCAGGCTGATGTCAGGCATCAGGCTTCACGATTTCAATTGCGGACTAAAGGCCTACAGGAAGGATCTTATTAAATCCATTGAGGTATATGGTGAGATGCACCGCTACATACCGGTACTTGCAAAAAGGGCTGGTTTTGAAAGAATAGGCGAAAAAGTGGTAAAGCACCAGGCACGAAAGTATGGATCTACAAAGTACGGTTTTGACCGCTTCTTTAAAGGTTTCCTTGATCTTATTTCAATTAGCTTTGTAACCCGGTTCGGGCAGAGGCCAATGCATCTGTTTGGTCTGCTCGGCACCATCCTTTTCCTTGCAGGCTTTGTGATAGCAGCCAACCTGGCATACGGCAGGTTTGTGCTTCTTGAGTACCGCATGACCGAAAGGCCCTTGTTCTATTTCGGGCTTCTGGCAATGATACTGGGAACACAGCTTTTCATTGCCGGATTCCTGGGGGAGTTGATATCCCGCAATGCTCCTGACAGGAATAAATACCATATTGATTCGGCAACAGACGACAATAGGGATAAAAATTGTCGTGTATCTTTGTCGGACAAATGAAAAAGGCTACCCGTTTTGGCAAGGATCGCAATATTAGGACCGGCATATCCACTCAGAGGAGGAGGACTTGCAACTTTCAATGAGAGGCTTGCAACGGCCTTTAAGGATTATAAAGGAGGAGAAGGTGGTAACCAGGTTGTTGTATATACCTTTTCACTTCAGTACCCCTCCCTGCTCTTTCCCGGGAAGACTCAGTATTCTGATGAGGATCCCCCGGAAGGCCTTGACATCAGGGTCAGGCTGAACAGCATAAATCCGTTAAACTGGATAAAGGTTGGTCGTGAAATAGCCAGGGAAGGATTTGATATTTTGGTGGTACGTTACTGGCTGCCTTTTATGGCGCCCTGCCTCGGTACGGTGTCAAAGATTGTAAGGGGCAACGGACATACCAGGGTAATAGCGATTGCAGACAATATTGTACCACACGAAAAAAGGCCTGCCGACCGATTGCTTACCCGGTATTTTTTGAAAAGGGTAGACAGGTTTATTGTAATGTCCGATACCGTAATTAAAGATCTTAAAGCCTTTGGGGTAGTCAGTGACAGGATAAGATTCTGTCCTCATCCGCTGTACGACAATTTTGGCAAGGCGGTTAACAGGGAAGAGGCAAGAAGGGAGCTGGGAATAGGAAGCGGGGACAAAGTTGTGCTGTTTTTTGGCTTTATCCGTGAATACAAGGGGCTTGATTTGCTTATCAGAGCGATGGCCCGTGAAAATATAAAAAGGCTTGGGATAAAGTTGCTGGTGGCAGGGGAATTCTACTCCAGGCCTGGTCAATATTACCATATGGCTGAAGAGAACAAGCTGGCTGACAGAGTAATGTGGCATACTGACTTTATTCCAAACCACATGGTTAGGTTTTATTTCTCAGCCTGCGACCTTGTTGCTCAACCCTATAAAAGCGCAACACAGAGCGGGGTAACCCAGGTTGCATACCATTTTCTGAAACCAATGGTAGTTACCAACGTTGGCGGTTTGCCAGAGATGGTGCCACACGGAAGGGCCGGATACGTTGTCGAACCCGAACCGGAACCTATAGCCGGTGCGATTGAGGATTTTTTTGAAAACAAAAGGGAAGAATCACTAATTAATACATTAAAAGAGGAAAAGAAACGTTTTTCCTGGGACAACTTTGTGAAAAACATATTTGAAATTGCAAGAATTTAATCGATAAATGGAAATAAAAAAGCAGATCAGCAAATCGATAAGCTTGGGTAAGAAGTTGCTGGACAGCAGTGATATTACTGAGAAGATGTCGGAGAGCATCACCCTGATGGTAGATGCATACAGAAACGGGAAAAAGGTTATGTTCTGCGGAAACGGCGGCAGTGCAGCCGATGCACAGCATCTCGCGGCAGAGCTGAGTGGCAGGTTCTATCTGGAAAGGCCTCCTCTTAATGCTGAGGCCCTGCATGTAAACACATCATTTATAACGGCAACCGCCAATGACCATTCCTTCGAAGAAATATTTGAACGTATGCTCAGGGCGATTGGGCAAAAGGGAGATATACTGGTGGCACTTTCCACCTCAGGAATGTCGCCCAATATCATTAAGGTCGTGGAGGCTGCGAATGAACAGGGAATACATACCATTGGCCTTACGGGTAAAAATGGTAATAAACTCAATGGCAACTGCGACATTTTGATAAAGGTGCCTTCAGAGGATACCGCCCGGATTCAGGAGATGCATATGCTTCTCGGGCATATAATCTGCGAAAATGTTGAATCGATTTTGTTTTCAGGCAAATAATAAAGTAAGGTGAAAACGATCAGTAACATCAGTCTGTTTCTGGATCGCGACGGGGTGCTGAATAAACGACCCGGAAAGGGCTATGTGTGCAACCCTAAAGAATTCACCTGGTTACCGGGAAGTCTTGAAAGCCTGAAGTGGCTATCAAAGGTTTTCAGTTATATTGTGATTGTTTCCAACCAGCAGGGTGTGGGAAAAGGCCTGATGGATGAGCAGGATCTGATATCGGTAAACAAAAAGATGCTTGATCAGGCAAAAAAGTCAGGCGGGCGTATTGACGGTGTTTATTCAGCAATGGGTCTGCGTGCGGAAAGCAGCTTCAGGCGAAAGCCCGGCCCCGGCATGGCACTTGAAGCAAAAAGTGATTTTCCCGGAATTGAATTTTCTCGATCATTGATGGTTGGGGATACCTTCAGGGATGTACTATTTGGTTATCGTCTAGGAATGAAAAGCGTGCTTATAGGGCAGGGGGGGAACAATGAGGTAAACCCCGCATACAGTTATATGGTGTCGGCCTGTTTTGACACCCTGGCTGACTTCACTGATTTTGTGCTTGATGCAGGAGCAGAGAGGTTTTTCAAAAAATAAATTTCATTATGGGCAGGGGAAAGGTTCTTATGGCAATGAGCGGAGGGCTCGACAGCAGTGTTGCTGCAATGATGCTTTTGGAGTGTGGCTACGATCTTGTAGGTATTACCATGAAGACCTGGGAGTATGCTGACAGCGGAATCGACGGCAAGGAGACCGGATGCTGCAGCCTCGATTCCATAAATGATGCACGCCACCTTGCAGTCAGGCTGGGGTTTCCGCATTATGTACTTGACATCAGGGAAGAATTTAACCACTACATAGTAAAGGATTTTATCGAAGAATATCTTGAAGGGCGTACCCCAAATCCCTGTGTGCTGTGCAACACCCATATAAAATGGGGCGCACTTCTGAAAAGGGCCGGGCAACTTGGTTGTGACTATATTGCAACCGGGCACTATGCCAGAATAAGGGAGGAAGGTGGCAGAATGGTTCTTTATAAGGGAGAAGACCAGGGAAAGGATCAGAGCTATGTATTGTGGGGCTTGTCACAGGATTTCCTCAGAAAGACCATATTTCCCCTGGGGGATTACACAAAAGACCAAATACGCAGTATTGCCAGAAAGGCAGGATTTGAGCAAGTCGCCGAAAAAAGGGAAAGCTATGAGATCTGCTTTATCCCCGACAACGACTACAGGGGATTTCTTGAAAAGCAGGTACCCGGACTTGGGCAGAAGATAGGGGGTGGTGATTTTGTTGATATCGAAGGCAATGTGATCGGAAGGCACAAGGGTTATCCTTTTTACACTATCGGTCAGCGTAAAGGCCTTAATATTGCCATGGGTGAACCAATGTATGTAAACAGGATAATACCCCGTACCAACACCATAGTACTGGGTAACAAGAAGCAGACCTTCAGCAAGAGATTCTGGGTAAGTGGCTTTAATCCCATAAAGAGCGAAAGACTACCCGAAGATGACCCCGTTATTGTAAAGATCAGGTACAAGGATCCGGGTCACCTGGCAAGTGTACAATATAAAGAAAACAGCTCCGGTATCACCGTTAATCTTCATCAAGCTGCATCAGCAGTTACACCCGGTCAATCAGCTGTATTTTACGATGGAAACGATGTTCTTGGTGGTGGGTTTATCGAAACAGACACAGAATAAGTCACGCAGAGTACATTCTTCAATACTCAGATACAACAATCCTTTAAATATTCAATTCTCCGGGAGATAACCTGCAAGGAGGGTAGGGGTATACTATTTTAATATTTACATGCATCACTAATATAACAAATGTAAACCCACATTTGTTTACAAGCCTATACAAAATATATTATATTTAACTAAACATTGATTTACAGCACTTAGCGTTGCTATTAACAAATGTGAAA
>SLKR01000155.1 GCA_007134525.1 Bacteroidales bacterium
AGAACAATGATGTTGCAGGTATTCTGGAGCATGCAGCCGGTAAGGATGAATTTCTTTCCTCAATCAAAGAGATGGTGATGGGTTATATGCAAGAAAACCCGCACGCATACAGTTTCTATAAATTTGAGGCTGCCGGCAGGGATGCAATGGAAAAGCTTGACTGGCCCGACTATGCTGCAGTCAGGATACTTGACTACCTTGATCATGAGGGTCATGAATACAAAGACCTGAACCTCAGGGGGGCAATGCTGAGAAATGAGGCGTTCGGTATTCTGTGGGAAGTTTGCCGCGGCAAAGAAACAGGAGTTGCAGAGGATTATTTACTTGATGTGCTTTATCTTTTCAGGCAATTTCGTGGAAAGACCGGCCGCAATATACCATCGCACGAGAAAGTACTTGAGTGGATGGAGGGCTACCCCTCTGGTCTTGAACCGGAGGTAATAAAGATAAGGAAACACAACCGTGACAGGATAATAAATGTATTGCTTGACAAAATAGATGCTGGTACTATCGTGAGTACACGTTTCAGCTTTCCTGAAGGAGCCGGTAAAGAGAGCAAAATTGAACTCTTAAAGGAATGGTGGAATGATTATCTATTCCATCTGAAATTTGCCGTCAGGGATCCTGACACACTGAATGAGATGCTTGGGCGTTCACTTGGTGAGGAGACAATGTCTATTCTGTACAGGGCCAGGGACAATGGAATTCCTTTTTTCGTAAACCCTTATTACCTCTCCCTGCTCAATGTTGATGTGCCTGAATCTTATATTGGCAAAGACCTGGCCATACGTTATTATGTTATCTACTCCAAGGAACTTGTGGATGAGTTCGGTCATATTGTTGCATGGGAGAAAGAAGATATTGTTGAACCCGGCAAGCCAAATGCGGCTGGCTGGATACTGCCGACAAGCCATAATATTCACAGGCGTTATCCGGAGGTCGCAATTATGATACCCGATACAATGGGAAGGGCCTGCGCAGGTTTGTGCGCTTCATGCCAGAGGATGTATGACTTTCAGCGTGGCAATCTGAACTTCGACCTTGACCGGCTTAAACCGCGCCAGTCATGGGATTCCAAACTGGAGATGATAATGAGTTACTGGGAGGAGGATTCAATGCTTAGAGATATACTCATAACCGGTGGCGACGCATTAATGAGCTCCAACAAATCTATACAGAAGATACTTGATGCCGTTTACAATATGGCACTGAACAAGAAAAGGAAGAACGAGGAGCTTGCCGAAGGGGAAAAATATGCCGAGCTGCAGAGGGTCAGGCTGGGAACCCGGCTGCCTGTTTATTTGCCTCAAAGGATTACCCGTGAACTTGCCGGCATATTGGCTGATTTCAAGAAGAGGGCCTCAGAAATAGGTGTCAGGCAGTTTGTAATACAGACCCATTTTGAATCGCCCATGGAGGTAACCCCCGAGTCGAAAGCAGGTATTGCCCGGCTTACCGCTGCCGGCTGGACGGTAACCAATCAGCTTGTGTTTACTGCTCCTGCAAGCAGACGGGGACACACAAACAAATTAAGGAAGGTGCTTAACGATATTGGAGTATTGCCTTACTATACTTTTTCAGTAAAAGGATACCGTGAAAACTCCTTTAAGTTTGCGACCAACGCCCGTGCTTCACAGGAGCAGATGGAAGAGAAGGTTGTTGGCAATATACCTGTTGAGTTTCGCAGGGAGATAAGATCATTTCCCTCAAATGCAGAGCAAATGGTGCATAATGTAAACGGGCTGAGGGAAAAGGCAGGTATTCCATTTCTTGCCACCGACCGTAATGTGCTTAATCTGCCGGGTGTGGGCAAAAGTATGACATACAGGGTGATAGGGATAACTGCAGATGGCAGGCGCATTCTGGAGTTTGACCATGATCACACTAGAACGCACAGCCCGGTTATTGATAAGATTGACAAATTTGTGATAATTGAATCCAAGTCAATAGCAGGGTATCTTGAGCAACTTGAGTGGATGGGAGAAGACAGAAAGGACTATGAGAGCATCTGGGGTTATTCGATAGGTGAAACAGAACCGAGAATGTCAATTTACGAATATCCTGAACTTGACTATGTCCTTACAGAAAAGATTACAAATTACGGTGGCCATGATTAGTCTGCCGTTTCGGTGGTTTCAGGCAGGTTTTTCAGGCCGCCCAGCAGGGTTTTCTGAAATACCAATAGAATAAGAACTCCACTGGTTATAGCGGTATCGGAGATATTGAACACCGGCCGGAAGAAAATAAACTGTTCACCTGCCAAAAAGGGCATCCAGGAAGGGAAGTTTCCCCTGATAACCGGAAAGTAAAGCATGTCTACCACCTTGCCGTGCAGGAATGACCCATATCCGCCTCCTTCGGGGAAGAGCACAGCAGTCTGGTTGAAAAGGCTCTCGCTGAATATAAGCCCGTAAAATGCTGAATCAATGATGTTACCCAGGGCTCCAGCCATTATCATGGATACACATACAATAAGACCTGTTTTAGCCTTGTTAATCACAAGGCGGTAAAGGTACCATCCAAGGAAGATAACGGCTATTATCCTGAAAAGGCTTAAAATCAGCTTACCGTATTCACCCGAAAACTCCATTCCGAATGCCATTCCGTAATTTTCGGTGAAATGCAGGATGAACCAGTCTCCGATAACCGGGATGCTTTGACCAAGGGTCATATTGGTCTTAACCAATATCTTTGAGACCTGGTCAAGTATTAAAATGACGGGTACAAGTATCCAGGGGATATGTTGCTTCCTCAATTGTGCCGCGGTATTATTCGTTTGGCTTACGGTTCATTTTTGCCTCTATACTCAGTGTGGCATGAGGGACGCTCCTGAGGCGGTCTTTAGATATCAGTTTACCTGTTACCCTGCAAACACCATAGGTTTTGTTCTCAATGCGTATCAGGGCATTTTCCAGATCACGGATAAACTTCTGCTGACGAGCAGCAAGCTGTCCGTTCTCTTCTTTCGACAGCACCTGTGAGCCCTCTTCAAGTATTTTGAATGAGGGGGAGGTGTCGTTTGTGTCATTGGCATTCTGGGTAGTGTATGCCTCTGTAAGCAGTTTAAGTCCATCGCGGGCCTCTTCAAGCTTCTTCATTATAATCCCCCTGAACTCCTTTAATTCCTCATCAGAATACCTTGTTTTTTCGCGTTTGGTTTCCATAGATCCGGTTTTTTGTTATTTTTCGTTTTTCTTTTCTATC
>SLKR01000007.1 GCA_007134525.1 Bacteroidales bacterium
CCAAGAAGCGGACTTGCTATAAAAAAGGGTATAACGGTCCTGAACACTCCGGGAACAATTGATGCAGATTACAGGGGGGAGATAAAGGTAATCCTGATAAACCTTTCAGAAAATGATTACACCATTAACAACGGCGACCGGATAGCACAGATGGTGATTTCCAGGCACGAAAGGCCTGGTCTTGAGGAGGCCTCATCCCTTAGTGAGACTACCAGAGGCGAGGGAGGGTTCGGCCATACCGGGAGCAAATAGCATAAGCTGATCCAAGATGACAGATAAACTAAGGCAAATAATATCAATTATGCTGCTTGCAGGCGTTTTTGCATGCGGCACGGCCAGGGAGCAGGTTGCCGGCAGCAGCGAGGCCAACGGCGATGACAGTCAGGAGATAACAGAGAAGGAAAGGCTGGAGAGTACGGCCATGCTTATTGACGGCATACAGCAAAAACTGCTTGGCAATATCGAAAGGGCCGCAGATCTGTTCCGTAATGCTGCAGAAAAGGATCCTGAAAATGATGCCGCTTACTACGAGCTGGCCAAAATAAACGCTTCAACAGGTGATTACGAGAATGCTCTTGCCAGAATAAACAGAGCAATAAGCCTTGATCCAACAAATAAGGAATATCAGCTCATTTTATCTGATATATATATTCTGCAGGACGAACTTTCCTCTGCAGTTCAGGTATATGAAAACCTGGCCCGTGAACACCCTGAGAATATTGAGCTTCAGCGAAACCTTGTAAGCGCCTACATGCACACCGAAAGGTATGATGATGCGGTGTCTGTGCTGGAACAAATAGAAGCGCTCACAGGCTTTTCGAAAGAGATCAGCATGCAGAAACAAAGAATATGGCTCAACCAGGGTGATTACGAAAGGGCAATAGATGAAGCCGAACAGATGATAGAGCACTTCCCAGAGGAAACCATATTCTATGAGCTTCTAGGAGAGCTTTATATGGAAACCGGAAGAGAGGAGCAGGCAAGAGACATATATCTTCAGCTTCTGGAGTATGAACCCGACAGCCATATGGCCAGGCTGCTTCTTGCCGACTATTACCATCAGAACAACCAGGAAGATGAGGCTTTTGCCCAGCTGTTAATGGCGTTCAACAGTCCGAAACTTGACATAGATGCGAAGGGCAGGATAATATACTCATACATGGTGCGGGTGGAAGAAGACCCCAAATACCTTGAAAAGGCCTTGGAACTCTCGGATATAATGCTGGAAAACCACCCGGAAGATCCTGAAGCATTTCTTGTATACGGAGATCTGCTTCATACAGGAGGACAACTGGAAAAAGCACGTGACATGTATCTCAGGGGTGTACGCCTGGATCCTTCAAACCTGCAGGTGTGGCAGCAAATTCTAAGCCTCGACCTGCGTCTTGAAGAATATTCCAGCATGCTGGAACATTCTGACATGGCTCTTGAGTATTTCTTTGAACAACCCGTATTGTTCCTCTTCAATGGCCTGGCTAACTTGCAGCTTGAACATTATGAAGCAGCTGCTTCCTCCCTTGAATACGGTCTTATGATGACTGTATCCGACGATGAGCTGAAAAAGGACTTCCTTACAATGCTGGGTGATGTCTATTATAATCTTAATGCCCATGAAGAGTCCGACAGGTATTATGAACAGGTCCTGGAACTTGATCCGGATAATCCGACAGCGCTGAACAACTACAGCTATCACCTTGCCCTGCGAAAGGAAAGGCTTGACCAGGCCCTGGAAATGTCAGGAAGATCCATCGAGGCAGAACCTGATAATGCTGCATTCTTAGACACATATGGGTGGATCAAATACCAGAAGGGGAATTACCAGGAAGCAAAACAATGGATAGGGCGGGCCATAGAGGTCGCCGAAAAGCCAAGCGCAGCTGTTTTGGAACATTACGGAGATGTTATGTACAAGCTGGGAGATGTTGAAAGTGCAGTTCTGTACTGGGAAAAAGCTGCCGAAGCAGGCAATGGATCAGAGTTTCTGGACAAGAAAATTCAGGATCGCACGTTGTATGAATAAAACGATCTTTCCGTGTCTAAAATTAAGATTATACTTTTGTTTGTTTCACTTGCCACCATGTATGCCTGTGGCCCGATCAGGGATGTGGTAACACCGCCTGTAACTGAAGAAGTGAGTGTTTCACGCACACTTACGGCCCTTAGAGAAGGAGAAAGTGATTTTGACTTTTTTTCTGCCAGGATATCCGGAGTTGCAAATATCGACAACAGCAGCTACAACTTCAGTGGCAACATCAGGATTAAAAGAGACTCTGCAATATATGTTTCAATTTCTCCTTTTCTCGGTATAGAAATGGCCAGGGTGCTTGTGACCCCTGATGAGGTAAAAATGCTGAACCGTATGGAAGGCACCTATTTTGAGGGGGACATGGGCCTTATTAACAACATGCTCAACACATACCTTGACTATTATATGCTCCAGTCACTTTTAGTGGGGAATGATTTCAGCCATTTCTCGAGCGACAACTTCAGGGCGTCATACGACCGTGACAGACTTCTTTTGCAGAACCCCGAAAGGAGGCCGGGAAGAAGCGGGACTTCCGGGATATATTTTCAGCAGAACATATGGCTTGACTCGGAGTCATTCAGGATCACCGAAAATCTTTTATATGATCCTGTATCCAGAAGCAGCATAAGGGCAAGGTATGAGAGTTTTGACCAGATAACCGGGCAGTATATTCCAAGGGACATATCCCTGACGTTTACAGACCCGGCCAGCCGCGCCGTTCTCTCTTTGAGATATACCAGGACAAGCCTTAACGAGCCGGTACCGATATTGTTTTCTGTACCCGAAAGATATAAGCCTTTGACGGATTAAAACCATGAAGAATCTGTTAGTTGTCACAGCCATACTATTTGCCATAACCGGCCAGACAATATTGTTTGCCCAGAACCGTGATGAACTGGAACGCAACAAGGAAAACCTGGAAAGGGAAATAAGGATCACCAACCAGCTTTTACAGGAGACCAAGCGGACAGCTGAAGTAAATCTGGGACAGCTGGTTGTACTCAACAACCAGATCAACCGCAGGGAGCAGCTTCTGGGGACAATTCAGAATGAGATCCGGATGATCAATCGCCGGATTGCCTCGCTGAACAATTCAATAGAGGAGCTCGAGAATGATCTTGAAGACCTGAGGGAGTCGTATGCAAGGCTCATACGTTATGCTGCACGCAACAGGGATGCATATCAGCGTATGATGTTCATATTTTCATCAGATAATTTTAACCAGGCATATATGAGGATGCGCCACCTTCAGCAATATGGGCGCCATAGAAGACAGCAGGCAGAAAAAATCACAGAAACCCAGGAAAGGCTTGACATGCAGATATCGGAGCTGCAGGAGGAGAGGGAAAGGCAGCAGGTGCTTCTTGCACGGCAGAGAGAGGAGGTAAGTGACCTGGCCAGGGAGAAGGCAGAACAGGAGCAAACTGTTTCAAGGCTCAAATCCCGTGAGCAGCAGCTGATGCGCCAGCTAAGGCAGCAGGAAAGAGAGGCACAGGAGCTTCAGGATGCAATACGCAGGATTATTGCCGAAGAGAGAAGGCGGGCACAGGAAAAAGCAGCGGCAGAAGGCAGGGTGACAACCGATATGTTTGCACTAACCCCTGAAGAGAGATTAATCTCTGACAACTTTGAAGAAAACAGGGGAAGTTTACCCTGGCCACTTGAAAGGGGTGTAATAACAAGCAGCTTCGGAGAACAGGCCCATCCGGTGCTGCCAGGAATAAAAATATCAAACAACGGAATAGATATAAGCACAAATGAGGGAGCCCTGGCAAGATCCATATTCGACGGTACGGTTTCCAGGGTGATCTCAGTTCCCGGCGGCTTTTATGCAGTGATAATAAGGCATGGGGAGTACCTTAGTGTTTACTCAAACCTGGCTGAAGTATTTGTTTCTAACGGACAGGGTGTAAGTGCACGTGATGAGATAGGGGTTGTGGGAACAAACTCAAGGGAGGCGAAGACATCCCTGCACCTGGAGATATGGAGGGGCAATGACAAACTAAACCCCGCAAGCTGGATTGCCCGGCAGTGAATTTAAAAGGAAGGGTTTTACACAGCAGTTTTTTATTCGGTATATTATAAAAAAACCGTAGGTTTGTAATTGTTTGCAGCCCTCTGCGCAGACAAAAGGAAAAGGGACAAAAAAATTAATACAATGAACTTTATATTACTATTTTCGCCGGGGCCAACAGAGATCATCATTATCCTGATTGTCATACTATTGCTTTTTGGCGGACGCAAAATTCCGGAACTCATGCGGGGACTTGGCAAGGGTATGAAGGAATTCAAAAAAGCACAAAAAGATCTGGATGAAGATGAAGATGATGACAATGCTTCAGAAAAAAAGGCCATTGACAAGGAGAAGAAACAAGAATAGGATATATGTACCCGGTATACTGGTGATTTTTATCACTTTGCTGGCACACACTATTACTGCGGGCAGTACGGATATTTTACCTGATAGTGACATAAACGGATACCGGCTAAAGGCCGATATTGAAAAGCCTGATGGCGACCCCGGGGAAGAAGAAGGCGGAGACACCCCCGTAATTTCACCCGATGATCCTATTGTTGCAATGCTCGACAGCCTTGCAAAGCTTTCTGTTTTTTCCAGTCTTGACAGGAGAGCCGACACTGGCATGGTAAGAAGACACAATTTCCCGCCCGGCTTCGTTCCTGCATTTTCTGACTCTGTTTACCAAAGGAGAATGGAGGCCCTTGATGCACGCTCGCCTTTTGACTTTGTGTATAATACATATGTGCAGTCGTTTATAAACCTTTATGCCAACAACAGAAGGGAGCTTACTGAACGTATGCTCGGACTCGGGGAGCTTTATTTTCCAATGTTTGAAGAGCAGCTCGACCGCCATAACATACCCCTTGAGATCAAATATCTTGCAGTTGTGGAGTCCGCGCTGAATCCTACAGCACGTTCCAGAATGGGAGCGACGGGTTTATGGCAGTTCATGTATCATACCGGCAGGATATATGGTCTTGAGGTCAACAGCTATGTTGATGACAGGTCCGACCCTTTCAGGGCAACAATAGCGGCCTGTGAATACCTTGGCGACCTTTACGAAATATACGGTGACTGGTCGCTGGTAATTGCGGCCTATAATGCCGGTCCGGGAAATGTAAACAGGGCTATACGGAGGGCAGGCGGAGTAAGGGACTTCTGGCTTATAAGGCATTTCCTTCCCAGGGAAACCCGAAATTATGTTCCTGCTTTCATAGCAGTTACATATGTCATGGAACATGCGGATGAACATAACCTGTATGCAGTACCCCCGGTTTATTCATATTTTGACATTGATACCGTTTCGGTGAGGCGGGAACTCAGCCTGCGCAACATAAGCACACTGCTTGACGTGCCTCTTGATCATCTGCGATACCTTAACCCTGCCTTTCGTCAGAACATAATACCACACAAGCCCGGAGACCCCTATGTCCTGAGGTTGCCGGATGATTATTCGGGGCTTTTCCTTGCAAACGAAGATGAGATATACAATTACCGCACCCCTGATCAGATAAGGCAGGAGGAGCTTGCCGCCCAACTTGCAGAAACCACCGTACACGTTGTATCCAGCGGAGAGGTGCTAGGAACGATTGCCAGAAGGTATGGCACCACAGTAAGGGAAATACAGCAGCTTAACAACATCAGGGGCAACCTGATAAGACCCGGGCAAAGACTGATTGTAAGGGCTCCATCTCCCAGTCCCGCGCCAAGCGGTGCAAATGTTCATGTGGTCAGAAGCGGTGAAACACTTGGCGTTATAGCACGCAGGTACAATATCTCCGTCAACAATATTATGCAGTGGAACAACCTCCATAATACCCTTATAAGACCAGGCCAGCAGCTTATCGTAAGGCCCACTGAGTCAAGTGTGAGCAGCAACTGACCGATCTATGCTGGCACATATTTTGTACTGCAAAAAGGAGAAACAAAAAACCCCAGGACTATGAGAACCAAAAACATCAGCAGATACTTCAGACTCTTGCTGCCAATATTTTTTATTGCCGCAATCACTTCATGTGCTTCAACAGAAAGACCTCCAAAACCATCTGCTTCAGGAAGGGCGGGAGAACTTCTTGTAATTATGGATCCCTACCTGTGGGACGGCAGGGTTGGCAATACTTTTAAGGATGTTTTCCGGACGCCCGTTCCCATGCTCCCCCAGCCTGAACCCATGTTCAATGTTATTTATGTACCCACAAGGGATTTCACAAGGGTTTTTGAAACACACCGTCACTTATTCTTTGCCGAGGTGGATGAAACCCTCACGTCTCCGACCATAGAGTTCAGCCGCGATGTCTGGTCCCAGCCGCAGCTTGTTGTAAGAATAAAGGCACCAGACCAGGAAGCACTTGTAAGGATACTTGAAAATAATGCAGAAACATTTTACGACCGCTACATTGCCGTTGAATATATAAGACTTCAAAATGCATACAGGAGAATGATAAAACATGATTCCCACCAGCGGGTAAAAAACATGTTTGGAGCTGATATGGCCATCCCTGAGGGGTATTTCGTGGCAGTAGAGGGTGAAGACTTCATATGGCTCAGAAAAACGGCCACAAGGGAAGAATTTGATCAGTCTGTAATGATATGGGCACTTGATTATACCGACCCTGAGATAGACTTTGATGAAGATGTTATATGGTCAAGGAGGGATTCAATAACGCAAAGATATATACCCGGTCAGTTTCCCGGAACCTATATGACCACATACCGGGGTCAGCAGGAGCTGCGCCCTGACTTCCGGGAGGTCTCCTTCAACGGAATGTATGCTTTAGAAGCACGCAGCCTGTGGCGCGTAGAAGGCGACTTTATGGGAGGCCCGTTTGTAACCTATACTTTTGTTGATGAAAACACCAACAGGCTGTTTATGGTTGACGGATGGGTCTTCGCGCCCAAGTACGACAAGAGAGACTATATGAGGCAGGTAGAAGCAATAATATGGTCAATAAACTTTCCCGGGGAAGAAGAAGACCAGGAAGAGGAGCTTTCCTGAGAGGTATCTGCGATTATATAAAAATAGCCGGCAGTTTTAAAAAACCGCCGACTATAAGGCAAAAAATAAAAACTAATAACCAATTACACCACGGCTTATAAATAATGTCGAGAAAATAACTCCTATTATAATAGTTGCTGCTATCATCACAAGAAGGCTCACTACAAAATATCCTGTTACTTTATTGTCGGGTGTTTTCATCATCGGCTTAATACCCATATAGAGTATGTATAACCCGTAAATTCCGGCCAGGGTAGCCAGAATAGAAAGGGAAGGAATGATCATCAGTATGCCGGCTACCAGTGCCGGGGTATATGAATAAGCCACCAATTGCATCGCACGCCTGAAGTCTTTCTGCGAACCGAAAGAGTCTGCCAGCAGGTTTATAACAAAAGCTGCTACAAAGGCGGCAACCACAGGCGTTATAAAACCGATGATCGCCTGGCGGATACCATAGCTGAAAGAACCGCTTACATATCCTACAAATGCAACCCTGTAACCGACAAGCCAGTACCCGATCAGATTACCGATTGCAGGGATAATTGCAAGAATAAGCAAATAGCCGGTCACGATCTTTTCGGTTGGGGTGTCTTCCTTTTCAATTACTTCCCATTCATTTTTGGGATTAAACAGGATGTTTTTTACCCTTTCTACAATGTTCATGATCTTTCATTTTTTAGTGAATAATTTTTTGCGTTTTTAAAGTTACAATAATTCCTGGTTTTTCAAAATTACCTGCCCCGGCAAAAATGACTATCTTTGTAAGAGGATAATAACGACCTTGCTAAATGCTTTCCGCCGCTTTTTACTATGCAATAATCAACTAAATCACAAATGTTTACGCCCCGTTTTTTAAGAACAACTATTTCTTTATTGCTTTTTCTTGTATATATAAGTCTCAGTGCAGCAAAAAGCGACGAAGGCATAAACATTGCACCTGATGCAAATCAGATCCTGACCTCTTATGTCTCGCCCTGGGAAGATCTTTATGCAATCAACAACGGGTATGACCCTCAGCATTCCGGCGACGACTCAATGGGGGCATACGGCAACTGGGATGGAAGTGACGGGCAGTGGCACTGGGTTGAGTACAGGTGGGAGGAACCCCACATGATCTACCAGTCAGATATATACTGGTGGACAGACGGTTACGGAATACATATACCCGTTGAAACATACCAGGAGTACTGGTGTATGGATGAAGGAGAGTGGACGCTTCTGCCTGGTGCTGAAGGCAACGGAACAGAAAGGGACCAGTATAATGTTACCACTTTTGATCCTGTGATAACAAACAGGATAAGGGTAAATATGGTAAGCGAGGCTTCAACAGGAATACTTGAGTGGAGGGTATGGGCCTACCCTGAGATCTTTCCGGTAAACACAAGTGCTTCAATAGATTATGACCTTGAACCAGGAAAAACAAGCGAGGTAAGTATTATCTCCCTTGACACTTACGGTAATCCGGCAGAAGGATATGTGTTTTTACTGAAGGCGGATATTACAGACTATAATAATGCAAATGTAGAGGTATATGTCATAAACGGTATTTCAGTCATGGGGCCGGGCAAATATATTGAACTTGATCCGGTTGACCAGAACGGGCATTTGTCCTTTACTGTTGAAATGCCTGATGCGGTAGACCCCGGCGATGGTATAACACTTACCCTTAAAGCCATGGAAGAATTCCCCGTACCCGGTATTATGTTCAGTTATACAGAGGGGGGGGTTACCCCTTTATCCGGGAATCTGGTTATAAACGAATTCATGGCTTCTAACGCCACAAGCAATGCCGATGAGGAAGGTGACCACGAAGACTGGATAGAGCTTTACAACAAAGGTGATCAGCCATATAATCTCAAAGGGGTCGGGATTTCCGACGATTATGAGCGTCCGTTCCGCTGGGTACTGCCCGAAGTAAATATCCGGCCTGGAGAATTTCTTGTCGTATGGGCTTCGGGCAAAGACAGAAATGACCCACACAGTCCCCTTCATACCAATTTCCGGATAAACAAGGAGGGTGAAGAACTGCTGCTTACCCTGCCTGACGGAGAGAGAATAGAGGATATTTCCCCTGTACCTGTACCTACCGATATCTCATATGGCCGATTCCCTGACGGGGAAGACAGTTTTGTCTTTTTCAATAAGCCCACACCTGGTGCTCCGAACTCTTCGTCCAATTACCATGGTATACTTGACATTGTAAATTTCTCGCATGAAGCAGGGTTTTTTGAGGATACCATATTGCTTGAACTTTCACATCCTGACCCGGAAGTGAATATATACTACACTCTGGACGGTTCAGCACCCGACACGACTTCCCTGCTTTATACTTCGCCGGTTTCACTGGGTTACAGGTCGGTTGAGGAAAATTCCCACTCAATGATCCCGACAAACTACATGTCCGGGGCCTGGGGATGGAGCCCGCCACTTGAAAAGGTTGCAAAGGCATCAATTGTACGGGCCGTGGCCGTGAAGCCCGGCTATATAGACAGCCCTGCCAGAACTGCCTCTTACTTTGTTTTTCCCGAAGGAGATAATAGATACTCTCTGGATGTGGTTTCGGTAGTCGCCGGGCATGAATATCTCTTTTCAGATTCCGTGGGGCTCTACGTGCCTGGAGATCACTACATTACCGGGAATCACGGTACAGGCAACTATTACCAGAGAGGCCGGGAGTGGGAACATCCTGCTTCGGTGGAATTTTTATGCCGCGACCTTTACTTTCAGCAGGACATAGGCCTGAGGATACATGGAGGCTGGTCTAGAAGGCTTGCCCAAAAGAATTTAAGGCTTTATGCCAGGAATGACTACGGTGAGAACAGGTTCTACCACAAGGTTTTTCCCTCCCTTCCATATGCAAGCTACAACAGGCTGATATTAAGGGCGGGCGGCAATGAAACCGACTTCTCCATGTTCAGGGACCCCGTAGCCCAGCTGCTGGCAAGTCACCTGGATATTGACACCCAGGCTTATCATCCTTTTATTGTCTTTGTTAACGGGGAGTACTGGGGAATAAAGAACCTGCGGGAAAGGTTTGATCAGCACTACCTGGAACGGGTTTATGGTGTTGACCCGGATAATATAGATTATCTGACCCTGGAGTACGGCAATATGAGGGCAAAGGAGGGTGACCGCATGCATTTTGAGCAGATGATAGATTATCTTTCTGAAAACGACCTCAGTGACGATGGAGCATTCGCCGGTGTTCACACAATGATGGACATAAACAACTTTATGGATTACTATTCATCACAGATATACTTTGCAAACGATGACTGGCCTTTTAACAACATAGACTTCTGGAGGGTACGCACAGATTACGATTCAACTGCTGCAAAAGGGCATGATGGGCGCTGGAGGTGGCTTCTGTACGATATTGACAGGACACTAAACTATCACACAAATCATAACTTCAATATGATCAGCTTTCTTACCTCAAGGCTGCACCCATATACCAATAACGAATTGCCAAATATTATCCTATACAACCTGCTCGACAATGAAGGGTTCAGGAACGACTTTATCAACAGGATCGCCAACCATCTGAATACCGCATTCAGTCCGGCAAGGGTTTCAGAGATGATAGACAGCATTCATGGAAGAATTGAGCCGGAAATGGATGAACATATAAGAAGGTGGAGCAATCCTTCATCAAGGGATGCATGGGACAATACAGTTAATAAAATGTACACATTTGCCGAACACCGCCCTGCATCGGTTCGCCGGCATATAAGAGATCACTTTGGGTTTGATGGCACTGCAGAGCTGCAGGTAAACGTTGACAGGCCAAACACAGGGCATTTGCGTATTGAAGGTATGGATATCCTGCCCTCCACAAAAGGTGTTGACAACAATCCATACCCCTGGAGCGGAACATACTTCATTGGCCTGCCACTCAAACTTGAAGCGTTACCTGTAATCGGTTATGAGTTTGTACAGTGGACTGATGCTCACACCGGAGATGTAATATCAACAGAAAAAGTGCTAAAGATATCCCCTTCAGACAATATGAGTATTGTGGCTCATTTCAGCCCGGGCGACATTCACGCTATTAGCTACTGGTTCTTCGGAACAGACATTCCCAACAATACGCCTTTGACCTCTGTTGAGCCCGTATTCAGCATTAACCAGGGGGCAGGGTTAAGTTTTGCTTCGGCACTGGAGGGTTATCCTTACGACCCGGAACACGAATACTGGAGAAACGGATCGATGGAAAGAAGAAACATGCCTACAGGAATTAACTACATCCCTGAGCTGAACCACAATATCAGCTTTGAAGATTCTGATATGAGAGGGCTGCAGATAAGGCAGCCGCTCGAACACCAGGGAAGGGAAAGTGAGCTGCAGTTCAGCTTGCCCACCACGGGCTTTACAAATATAAGCTTCCGTTTTGCAGCAAAAGAGGAGGGTGCAGCCGAAGGACTGATTGTAGAATACTCCATTAACGGCGGAGCCGGATGGACAAAACCGGAAATGGGAAACACCGGACTGTCTGAAGAATACAGGCTTTTTGAGGTAAACCTCTCAGATGTACAGGAAGCAGACAACAACCCCGACCTGTTAATAAGAATAAGGTTCGAAGGCAAACAAACAGGAGGGTTTGACGATAACAGGGTTACTTTCAACAACTTCAGCCTCCACGGGGAAGATATAACGTTAACAGGCGGGGCCGTACCGGACGGTGATAATGATATTATTATCTTTCCCAATCCTGCAAGGGACCATCTGGGGATAAGGTTCAACAAGATGTTTCAGGACAGGGCCGAGGTCTCCCTTATGAACATCACCGGGCAGATAGTAAGAGAAACAACTGTTGAAAAAGGGTTCGGCGCTGCAAGAATAGATCTTAATGGCCTGAAACCCGGCATATACCTTGTAAGGATACGGATTGGAAATATGGTTACAGGCAAAAAGGTTATTGTCAGGTAAAAGTTACTTTTTGCTGCTTTATAATATAGCAAGACACAGACTCAGTCACCAATAAATCTTTTTACGGC
>SLKR01000104.1 GCA_007134525.1 Bacteroidales bacterium
CACAAGAATTTCTGGGGGTTTGTTATCCCGCTTGAGGGTATTGTGGCCGAAACCTTATACGGATACGCCCCGCGCAAGAAAAAGATATTCCTTCATCCTACCAAGACATATAAACCGGGGGATATAATTTATGAACCCTACAATGTAATCCATAAGCTCCAGAACACATCACCACTCGACCCGACAATAAGCCTCCATATTTACTACCCGCCCTATTACAATTATAAAGGCACCATGATATTCGATGCACAGAACCGGAGAAAGGCAGTACTTAATGAGAAGGCAAAGATGCTGAGCTGGGATCTTCCGGCCGATAACTACGAATCGATGGATGAGGATGCCTATAATGTTGAAAAACTTTGGTAATCGCCGATAAGCTCTTTAAGCTTATCCTCAAGCTCTTCCGGATCGATGTTCTTTTGTATTATCCGGCCGTCAGGACCGATGAGTACTGTAAATGGCAGGCGCTCTATATCATAAAGGCTAACAACGGGTGAGCTCCAGAAGCGTAAATCGCTAACCTGTATCCAGTCAATTTTATCTTCCTCTATACCCTGCAGCCATTGTTCCCGGTTACGGTCGAGGGATACAGCATAAATCTCAAAACCACGGTCGTTGTATTCAGAATAGATATCTGCAAGCTTTTTATTGGCTTCCCTGCAGGGGGCACACCATGAGGCCCAGAAATCAAGAAATACATATTTTCCCCTTAAGGATGAGAGTGCCACCATTTCCCCTCCAGGATCAGGAAGCACTATTTCGGGGGCTTCGCTGCCAACTGCCAGGTTCTCTTGGGCGAGCTGCCTCCGGGCCTCGTTCCTTCTGTGTCTGCTGACCCTCCTGTTGAGATCGAGGACGTGCCTGTTGGTTGGATATACTTCCGACAATGACCTGCTCAGCAGCTCAAAATATTCAAAATGTTCATCTTCATTCAGTATCAGCTGGTTGCCAAAATACTGATAGAGTGCTATAATTGAGGCAAGTGAAGCCGGATTCTTCCTGATGAACTTCTTGACATATTCCTGCTGTTCACTGTAAACCTCAATGTATGCCGAATCAATCCTTGACCTGATCTCTGTAAAATCATTGCTGTACTGATTCTCCCTGAATACAGCTGCAAGTGAATCAACCTTCTGGTAATTATTCATTAAATAACGGTTCAGCCGTGCCAGCAAAAGCGATCCGGGTGAACCCTCTAACCGGGCGGTAGCAGCAAGGTCGCCTGCATCACCACTGATATGTACCTCTTCGCCTGGTTCAACGACCAATGTTATGTAATTGCTCTGGCCTGTCCGCAGTACATAATAACCAGCCTCCTCTATCCTGCCCCTGTAGTGAAACCTGCCCATGGTATCTGTCCTGAAGCTGTCAACAGGTATAAGATCGGAGGTAGTAAGCTCCTGAAGCTGCATTTCAAGTTGCACGGCATTATCCAGTTGTCCGCTCAGGGTAAAATGATCGGCATTATGCCTCCCGTCCTTTGTCTGACAGGCCGCAACCACAAAAACCACCGTTATAAAAGTCAGTAACCTTATTCTCATTTTGTCAGGGAAAGATATTTTTTTGACCCTGTCAAAGTTAAAAACAATAATACCGGACAAAATGCTTTTAAGAATTTTTAACCATGGGTAATAATTCCGGCTATTTTCTTTTATCCTGAAATATGCCTTCCAGGAGGGCAAAGCAAAGAAAGACAAAAACCAGGGTAAGCCCTGAGTTGAGTAAAATCCGTGAAAGGGTCTGCATCAGTTCATCTGTGCGGAAAATCTCCAGAAAAAACAACAGGCTATGATGCAGGAATATGAGTATAATACTGTAGAGAATAATCGTAAACCCACCCAACTGGGAAATTGACGGTATTACAGGTTCATCTACAGGTATCCTTCCCGCAACAAACCGTATTACCCCGGGTCTGCAAAATGCCATAAAGACAGATGACGCCGCATGTATTGCCATGGAATCAGAGAAGGCATCTATTGTCAATCCCAGCAGGAATGAAAGCAGCAGAAGCAGCCAGCCCTTTACCGCAACCGGCAGTATAAGTATAAAAAGCACATAGACCTGAGGGTTCAGGTAATTGCCAAGCAGCACATTGTTGAACACAATCACCTGCACATGGACAAGTAACAAAAAAAGAATTGTATATTTAAAATGGTGTCCGGGCATTGATATATATGTTAAATATCGGGGGTTACCGACTCCTCAAGTTCCCTTTGTTCTTCTCTAAGTAAGTTGGTGACAATATAAACTTCCGTCAGGGTGTTGTAATCCATTGCCAGGTCAATTGCAGCAGTATAGAATGTCTCCCCCCTTCGGATTTCCCAGTCACTTATGGTCCCGATGAGGATCCCCTCCGGGAAAATTGTCGAGAACCCGCTGGTAACAATTGTATCACCCCTTTGAAGTTCTATGTGGGGAGGAATATAGCTCATGTGTGCACGCCGGTGGTTGTCTCCCTCCCATCTCAGGCTTCCAATATTTCCGTCTTTCTTTATCATAACACTTAGCTGAAAATCACTGTGAAGCAGCGACATACCAACGCTGAAATTCTCCGACACATTAACAATTACCCCGGCAACACCTCTGGTTGTGATAACCCCCATATCAGGCTCAACCCCCATAGACCTTCCCTTGTTCAGGGTAAAGTAGTTATTTCTGCGCACAACCGAGTTGTTAATAACCCTGGAATTCATATATGTATATCTTCGGCGGTATAAACTGTCTTCCTCCACAAACTCATCCCGATCGGTTATCAGATAATTCTCCCTCCCTATGTTGAGCAAGCGTGTGTTCTCCTCGGCCAGCAGCCTGTTTTCCTGCCTAAGCCACAGGTATGAGCTAAAGTTATCAGCCATACTGTAAACCCTGGCCATTATAGCATTTGATGAATTAATAAAGTATGACTGGTGGTAGTGCTGATAGGATGCAGTAAGCCCTAATGCCAGGGTTTCCATCAATAGAAACAGGAAGAAGAAATAGTGCCGGTATATAAACCTGAACAGATTGCGCATACTACCAATCGGGGAATATATGGCTCAACAGGCCGTTTGATCCCCTTCTATTTTATAAGGAAGGGGAACTTATTAAAGTTTTTAAGTGCTATACCAGTACCCCTTGCAACCGCCCTTAGAGGGTCTTCTGCCACATGAACGGTAAGCCTTGTCTTATGTGCTATCCTCTTATCCAGACCTCTTAAAAGCCCGCCACCGCCTGCCATATAGATACCGGTACGGTAAATATCAGCCGCCAGCTCGGGAGGGGTCATCTCCAACGCATTCATAATGGCCGCCTCGATCTTAATTATCGACTTATCAAGGGAATGGGCTATCTCCGAATAGTTTATGTTGATCTCCTTGGGCACCCCGGTCATCATATCCCTGCCGTGTACGGCCAGGTCAGGCGGCGGATTGTCAAGCTCGGAAAGTGCCGACCCGACCTCTATCTTGATCTTTTCGGCAGTCCGCTCCCCTATGAGGATATTATGCTGCTTGCGCATGTATTCCATAATATCTGTATTGAAATCATCACCCGCGATCCTGATCGACTTGTTGCAAACAATACCTCCCAGGGCTATAACTGCAATCTCCGTTGTCCCGCCTCCTATATCAATTACCATATTGCCCACCGGCTCAAGCACATCAATCCCGATACCTATTGCCGCTGCCATTGGTTCATGAATAAGCCGTACGTCTTTTGCACCAGCCTGCTCGCAACTGTCCCTTACAGCCCTCTCCTCCACTTCGGTAATCCCGGAAGGGATACATATAACCATTTTCAGAGAAGGGGGGAACAAAGGCTTTTTTGTCTCCGTCATCTTGATCATTGCCCTGATCATCGCTTCGGCAGCCTGGAAGTCAGCAATTACACCGTCGCGCAGGGGCCTGAGAGTCTTTATGTTCTCATGTGTCTTGCCATGCATCATCATGGCCTGTTTGCCGACAGCTATCATCTCGCCGGTTGTCCTGTTTATGGCAACTATGGATGGTTCTTCAACTACAACCTTGTCGTTATGGATTATTATGGAGTTGGCCGTGCCAAGATCTATTGCGATCTCTTTTGTAAGAAAGGAAAATAAACCCATTTATATAATATTTATAAAAGATTAATAATAACCCTGATAACCTGCCTGCCTAATGTTTAAAATGTCTTATACCGGTAAAGACCATTGACATTCCTGCACTGTTGCAGTAATCAACAGAATCCTGGTCGCGCACGGAGCCGCCGGGCTGTATGACAGCGGCAATACCCTCCTTGTGGGCTATTTCCACACAGTCGGCAAAGGGGAAGAAAGCGTCTGAGGCCATTACAGCGCCTTTGAGATCATGCCCGAATTCCCTTGCCTTCACTATAGCCTGTTTCAGGGCATCTACCCTGGATGTCTGGCCGGTACCGATACCGATAAGGGTATTGTTTTTTGCCAGGGCTATTGCATTTGATTTAAGGTGCTTTACTATAGTGTTGGCAAACAAAAGATCACCCTTTTGATTCTTCCCGGGTTTTTCAACAGTAGTGTAATTCCACTGATCGGGCCTGGAATTTCTGTCATCCCTGCTTTGCCACAAAACTCCGTTCAGGGCAGTACGGAACTGATCTCCCTGAGGCTCAGACGGAACTGAACGAAGTATGATCCGGTTTTTTTTCCGGGCAAGTATTTCAAGGGCATCTGGGCTGAAAGCAGGCGCTATCAGCACCTCGAAGAATATATTGCTGATCTCCCCTGCAGTTGCTCCATCAACTTCCCTGTTGGCTACAATAACGCCACCAAATGCTGAAACCGGATCGCCTGAAAGAGCTGCTGTCCATGCATCCATCATATTTTCACGCTCAGCAGCCCCGCATGCACTACCATGTTTGATTACAGCCATAGCAGGGTTGCGGAATTCCGATATCAGGCCCATTGCAGCATCTACATCCAGCAGGTTATTATATGAGAGAGGCTTCCCGCCTAACTGTTCGAAAGCTCCGTCCAAATCGCCGTAGAACCGGGCCTGCTGATGGGGGTTCTCCCCGTAACGCAATTCGAGGCCCTGATTTATACTTTTCTTGAAGGCGTTAATATGGCCCTGGTTAAGGTATCCGAAAATGGCCGTATCGTAATGGGACGTAACCTCCATTGCCGCAGCAGCCATCCTTTTGCGATCATCAAGGCTGACCAGCCCCTTATTTTCCCCTATCAGGTTTTCCGCATAACTGTAATATTGTTTTGACGGAATAACAAGTACATGACTGAAATTCTTGGCCGCTGCACGGATAAGTGAAATACCCCCGATATCTATCTTTTCGATTATTTCATCGTGGTCGGCACCCGCAGCTATAGTCTCCTCAAAAGGATAGAGGTCAACTACCACCATATCAAGTGCCTTTATCCCCATTCGGTCAGTATCTGCATTGTCGCTCTCAAGGCCGGGCCGGCATAGTATAGCCCCCATTATTGCAGGGTGGAGCGTCTTAACACGCCCGCCAAGTATCTCCGGATAACCTGTTATATCTTCAACCGGAGTGGCCGGTATTCCCATCTGCTTTATATAGGAGAGTGTCCCGCCGGTTGAAATTATACTTACACCGGAGTCATGAAGTTCCTTGATGAGACCTCTGGCTGCCTCCTTGTCATAAACCGATATCAAAGCCCTGGAAAGCTTTTTATTAACCTGTGTTTTCATTCACAAAAAGAGATTATCTTTGCCCCTTCAAAATCCCCACGAAGTTAAGCTAATTTTTCAGAAATGACTTTTGGCAATAAAGAAAAAATTTTTTCACGCAGGTGGTTTGTTTCCTATACACTGATTACTCTGGGTGCATTTATAATGGCAAGCGGCTACGTCCTTTTTATAAGCCCTTACAAAATTGTTCCGGGAGGAGTATACGGAATAGGCATAATCCTTTACCACCTGCTGGGTCTGCCGGTAGGTCTTACCGGCCTTGCTCTTAACATACCACTTACCATAATAGGGGTCAGGATTTTAGGGCCCCGGTTCGGGGTGAAGACGGTAGTAGGTTTCTTTCTGGCTTCGGGATTTATAGATGGGATGACTTACCTGTATGGTAATCAGCCACTGGTGCATGATGACCCCCTGCTTTCCGGTATCTTCGGGGGAGTATTACTGGGCCTTGGACTCGGGCTTATATTTAAGGCCAGGGCAACTTCAGGCGGAAGCAGCATCATTGCAATGGTAATCACCAAATATACCCGTATCCCGCTTGGTCAGAGCCTTATGGCAGTTGATGCACTCATAGTGCTTTTGGGGCTGGTTTCATTCGGCGACTGGACAGTGCCTCTCTATTCACTGATAGTGATATTCATCACCGGCAAGGTAATAGATGTCGTGCTTGAGGGTTTTTCATACGAGAAGACACTGTTTATCGTCAGCGACAAGTATGAGGAGATAGCCTCCAAGATACTCGACGACCTCAACCGCGGAGGTACTTTTATAGAGGCAAAGGGGATGTACAAGAAGGATGAGAAGAAGATAATATTCGTTAACGTAACCAGAAGGGAAGTGGCAATCCTCCAGGATTTCATAAACCAGATAGACCCTGATGCTTTCGTAACAGTCATAGAAGCCTCGGAGATACTCGGCAAGGGCTTCAGGTCGTTGCAGGAAAGGGTATCAGAATAAAACAAGTCAGGTTAAGCAGAATCTGATGGATATCCCCGGCTCAGCAACTTATACAGCATATTTACAAGTATTACAGCGATCACCCCAAAGTGTATCTGATCGAAGCCATAACCCCTTTCAAGGAAGAAGCTGTAAACCACAGGCCCAATAGCCGTACTCAGAACCATAACAAAGGTAAAAAGACTGCGTACCGTTCCAAGGCTCCTTGTACCGTATATCTCAGCGTACAGTGCAGAGGTTACGGGGGCGTTCATGCCTCCGGAAAAACCAACCAGTAGCCAGTAAACTGGTGCTATCCAAAGCTGATCGCCCATGGCGAGTACTCCCAGCCCCATGGCCAGGGGTATCAGGATGAAAGGGAACAGCCTTTTTGCACCGAAACGGTCTATAAGGGGGCCGCAGGCTATGGAAAAGGTAAATGAAGATAGCGCATACGCCACAATGCTGCCTGCCATCCATTCGCTTGTCCACTGATTCTCCCGCGCTATAAAGGTCTGGAAAAAGAACAGAGCAGTCTGCAAAAAGCCTACCAGAAAAACTGTGGGTGCTATGATGTAGAACCACCGTGTACCAAGCACCTGTTTCTGACTCCAGGTCCTGGCTTCCTGGCCTTCATACTTATCCGCATCTGAATGTGAATTGCCATCATCTTCGCTGATACCGCTCCTTGAAAAACCCCGTATCAGGAACACTGAAAGGGGCAGCAGAACAATTGCAATGAAAAGGGCACTCATTCCAAGGGTCTCCCTCCATCCAACATATGCTATGCTGGCTGCTACCAGTACAGGAAACACAGCCTCACCCAGCGGAAACCCAAGGTATGCTATTCCTATTGCCTTCCCCCTGGCCTTTTTGAAATACCTCGACATTGTTGTAAGTGCTGTGTGCGACAATAGCCCCTGGCCAAACAACCTGACCAGGTATATACCGACAAACAGCACTGCAAGGTGCCAGGAGAGTGCCAACAGGAGAGTTGCCGATATAATGCCTGCAACCACAAAAAGTGAAAACCTCTTAAGCGGAATATAGTCTATCTTGCGGCCGGCAAATACTAGCGTGCTTGCACTAAGCAGCGTGGCCAGGGCATATATGGTACTGAAAAGACTGCTGCTTATGCCGAAGTGATCAATAATCGAGGGAATATACAGGGAAACCACAAAGGTTTGCCCGAAACTGCTGAAAAAAACCAGCAGTATCCCGAATGTCAATATCCGGGTATTTGCCCGAAACAATTGCAAATAATTCACGATCTGTAATTTTGAATAATAAAGCCCCTGGCCAAAGTCACTGCAAAGGTATTAAAGGATGATTAATTGGCGAACACAGACTAATTTGAAATTATTCCATTTTTATTTACTTTTACCAACCGAAAAAACCGATATGAATGGTGGGCCGAATCGGAAGGAGGGTTGGCGGGTGGGACGTAATTATCTCATTACCCGGCGGCCGGTTAACCTGCCGGGATTTTTTTATAAAAAACTTTACAAAATGATAAAAACAAGCACTTCCGGGCTCAGCATCATAATTATTCTACTTCTGGCCTTTACACATGGCCAGGTAAATGCACAACTCTTCGGGTTTGACCCGGAAGATATGCAGTCAGCAGAAAATGGGCATCACCACAGGGAAATTTCCGATCCTTTTGATGATCCTGCAAATGTTATGAGATTCCTGGAGAGATTTTCAGGAGTGGCCGACAAGATAGTCGGCGGAGAAGATGTCGAAATCGAGGACTACCCCTGGCAAATTTCCCTGCAACTGAGCCCTGCTTATGGCGGAGGCCACTTCTGTGGCGGTACAATAATTAACAGGGAGTGGATAGTTACCGCAGCCCATTGTGTGGTAATGGAAGGCGAGGATGAAGATGACGAGGACTTTCACCTAACACCACAGCATTTACGCATACGTGCGGGATTCAGCAGGATGGACTCCCAGGAGGGGAGGTATTTCAATATATCCGAAATAGTTGCGCACCCTGACTACACCACGGATGATTTCAGCAGCGACATAGCACTCATAAGGCTGTCGTCAGAAATTGACCTGGATGATCCAGGGATGGCAAGGGTGGATATAGTAAGCATGGATGATGCGAGCCAGGGGCTTACCGATCCGGGCGTAATGGCAAAGGTATCCGGGTGGGGCAGGCTGGAATACGAAGGCAGGGCGGCCAACCAACTTCAGGCAATTGAAGTACCCATTAAACATATTTCTGAGACTGCCTATACTTCATCTTTCATAAGTGACGACATGATAATTGCCGGTACAGATGATATGGACTCATGCCAGGGCGACAGCGGTGGCCCGATGGTAGTTCCCGACGGCAATGGATGGTACAAACTCGCCGGGGTTGTAAGCTGGGGAGTAGAGTGCGGAAGGGAGGGCTACCCGGGAGTATATGCCAGGGTCAGCTATTTTGAAGACTGGATAGGTGAGTATGTGGTTCTGAGCGACCCCAACAGGTACAATATACTTTGGGCAGAAGGTTTTAAAAGCCCGGCTGAAGACGGCAGCCTGCCGGAGGGCTGGGAGGTAAAGCGCAACACAGAAGAGGACGGTGGCCTTAGCGGCGACACTTTGCGGGATATTGAAACAGATATACCGTTTACATGGTTTGTGATAACCGAAGACAACTATCCCTACAGCCAGGGAGAAGCAGGCACTTACATAAGATCAGGGAACGGCGCCATGCATATCAGCTGGGATTCGCCGGATTACACCTGGGCCTTCAGCCCTGAGGTGGAACTCCCTGAATCCATGGAAAACCCGGAGATATCATTCTGGCCCTGGATATCCAACGACAGGCAGAACAATTATATTACCAGATTCTTCCTTATGGTGCAGGCAGGTGAGAACCTGGACACTCTGCTGGAGTGGACCGATGGTATAAACAATATGTTTGCAGAAAATATTTCAGTGCCACTGGATGATTACACCGGGCAAAACGTACGATTTGCATTTGTACACGAATGGAACGACGGATTCCAGATGTCGGTTGATGACATTGTTGTAAGGCAGGAAAACCAGGCCGCAATGGCTCTCTGGAAGGTTGATGACGGGGCGGAGCCTCTCAGTGGCGCGGCGATCGAGATACCCGGGGTGGATGATTTCCTGACCGATGAGAACGGGGAGGCAGAAGTACCTGTATACCTTGGCCCTTATGAGTATGAGTATACGGTCAGTAAACAGGGATATTATGAATATTCCGGCAGCGTTCATATAACCGAAAACGGGCAAATAGAAAGTGTAAGCCTGGAAAAGATACCCATGCCCGAAATACTTGTGGATACCGACAGGGTAAATATCGAGATATTCAGAGGATTTGAAGGGGAGAGTACCATGAGTATATTTAACCCCGGAGATGCCGAACTGGAGTATGCCCTGTTCGCCTACCCGGGAAACCCCCATGACGCAGACACCATGGATATATTGGGGACAAAGGTTGCACTCTACGACAACTATAAGGAAACACCGGGAACCTCCATTGGAGAAGCCGGCAGAGGTACTGATCAGGCTGAGAAAGTCAGCACACAAGAGAAATACGATGAGAGTGTCGAGATACACCATGACAGCGGCTTTGGCAACAACAGTATTGGCACCGGAGAACCTGCTTCATTCATTACCGCTGTGCGCTTTACCACCGAAGACCTGGCACCCTACTATTCGATATATGAACTTGGGGAGGTAAAATATCACATCAGCCAGGATGAGTTCTCCAGTGTAGTTGTTAAGGTATGGGAGGGCGGTTCTGCCATAGGCCCTTCAACGGAGGTCTATTCGGAAGATATAACTGACCAGGTGCAGGTAAACCGGTGGTCCACCCATGTGCTGCACGAGACCATCCCGCTCAGGCCAGGACTTGAATACTGGATAGGTTATGCCATTGAAACCACCGGCGGATTTCCTGCCTCGGTCGACCAGGGGCCCATGGTTGAGAACAAAGGGGGTTGGATGTACTTTAACCGCAACTGGTCTCTGCTTACCGACCTAAATGATGAACTTGACTACAACTGGTGCATTAGGGGAACCCTGTACCTGGCAGAACAGGTGGATTGGCTGAGTTTTGAACCACAAAGCAGCACTGTAGCAGCGGGTGAAGAAAGGGAGGTCCTGATGAAATTTGATGCAGGCAGCCTTGATATAGGCGAGTATTACGCGCAGATCCTGGTGCAGAACAATGCAGAAGAAAGCCTTGTAATACCCGTCCATATGAGCGTGATCACCCCACGATTTGATGTAACTTTTGAAATTATTGACCAGGAAGGAGATACAATAGAAGATGCTGTTGTAAGCATCGAAGGCGCAGCCAATGAAGCGGGAGACTACCTCTTTGAGCAAGTACTGGAGGGCACGCACGAGTACACGGTAGAAAAGGAGGGTTATCGTACAGCCAGCGGAAAAATTGTGGTTGGTGATTCTGATTTTACGGAACAAATATTTCTAATTCAGGAAGATACGGAACTGGTTGCCCTGGAGATACTGATACTCGATGAATTCGGCCAGGAAGTGGAGGATGCATACTTCCATCTTGGCGGTTTCGGCGGGCACCACAGCGACGATAACGGCCAGGTAAACCTCAGTGTGATATCTGGCACCTTCACTTATCATGCCGCCAAAACAGGTTTTGAGCCGGTTGAGGGAGAAATTACTGTATCCGGAGAGCAGCAGCCCCAGCAGGTTGTAATAGAAATGACCTACCTTCGATTTAATGTAACAGCCGGGGCAAACCTTGAAGAGGCAGGAAGTGTAAGCGGTGGCGGCGAGTACTACTACGGCGAAACAGTTACCCTTATGGCCGAGGCCAGTACAGGATACCACTTCGCTTACTGGATGGAGGGTCCTGTAGTAGTCAGCGATGATGTAGAATACAGCTTTGAAATAACTTCCGACCGCAACTTCATCGGGGTATTTGATATAAACACCTATATAATAACGGCCACTGCAGAAGGCAACGGGGGCATTGAGCCGTATGGCGAGGTTGAGGTGATCCACGGTGAAGATGCAGGGTTTTCAATAACACCTCTGCCCGGCAACTACATTGAGGATGTACTGGTTGACCAGGAGAGTATTGGTCCAGTGGATAGCTACACCTTCGAAAATGTCACCAGCGACGGACACACCATACATGCAATATTTGAAACACACACCTATGAGGTTACAATCACCCGTGAGGGCAACGGTAGCGTTGACCCTGAAGGGGTTGTTACCGTTCTGCACGGCGACAACCTTCCGATGGCCTTCACCCCTGACCAGGATCATCACCTTGCCGACATACTTGTAGATGATGAGAGCATCGGGGTTTACAAGGAGTATATCCTGATGAACATCACCTCCGATATGAGCGTCCATGCAATTTTTGAATTCTCCGTCGG